>JAEYZV010000185.1 GCA_023427865.1 Acidobacteriota bacterium | reverse complement strand
CGCTGCAGCTTCTCGACGATCCCGTCGTCGAAGCAGTTCAGGGCCCGGCGGCTGACACCGAAGCCATTCGTGCAGGGACCCCAGACGGCCGTCGTCGTCGGCCCGGCGGGCGAGGAGATCTTCACCGACAAGTACGGGCGGGTGAAGGTGCAGTTCCACTGGGATCGCCGCGGCAAGAAGGACGAGAACAGCTCCTGCTGGATCCGCGTCTCGCATCCGTGGGCGGGCAAGGGCTGGGGCTCGGTGGCGACGCCGCGCATCGGGCAGGAGGTGATCGTCGACTTTCTCGAGGGCGATCCGGACTGTCCGATCATCACCGGGCGGGTCTACAACGGCGAGAACCAGCCGCCGTTCGGGTTCCCCGCCGGAGCGGTGATCAGCGGCATCAAGTCGGACACGCACAAGGGCGGCGGTTACAACGAGCTGTCCATGGACGACACGGCCGGGAAGGAGAAGATCACCATCCACGGCCAGTACGACATGAACAGCGTCATCGAGCACGACCAGACGCTGACGGTGCACAACTGCCGGACCGATCGGATCGACGTCGACGACTCGGAATCGATTGGCAACAACCAGAAGTGGGAAGTCGGCGTCAACCGTGACGCGAAGATCGGCTCGAACGAGACGCTGACCGTAGGTGCCAATCGCACCAAGAAAATCGGAGCCAACGAGAAGATCGACGTCGGTGCAAACCGCGACGCCACCGTGGGCGCGAGCGAGACGTTGACGGTGGCGTTGCAGCGCACGCACAGCGTCGGCATCAACGAGACGATCAGCGTCGGCGCCGCGCAGGAAATCTCGGTCGGCGCGGCCCAGATGATCTCGGTCGGCGCGATGCAGCAGATCAGCGTCGGGGCGAACCAGTCGACCGACGTCGGTGCCAATCAATCCAACGAGATCGGCGGCAACCAGTCGACGAGCACCGGCAAGAATCTCTCGACCAAGGTCGGAGCCGACGAGGCCCGCAAGGTCACCGGCGGGCGCAGCACCGACATCGGCAAGGACGATGCGCTGAAGGTCGGCAAGAACTACGTGCTCGACGCGGGCGACTCGATCACGATCAAGACCGGCAGTGCGAGCATCACGATGAAGAAGGACGGCACCATCGTGATCAAGGGCAAGGACATCACGCTGAACGGCAGCGGCAAGATCAACGTGAAGGCATCCAGTGACGTCGTGGTGAAGGGCAGCAAGATCGGGCTGAACTGAGGCGAAGGCGTGATGGCGTCAGACGAGCAGGATCCGTTCGTGGTACTCGAGCTCGAAGAGGACGTCGACCCGGGCGACGTCGCCGGGCGTGGTCCCTCACGTGGAGAGCCGGCGCCGGCAGACGCCTCCGCCGTCGTGACCGCGCGCCTGGACGGCTTCGATCTCGAGGAGCGCCCGCTGCTTGCCGGCGTGCCCGGCCTGCCGGGGGAGATCGTCGCGGCTCGCAGCACCGTGCCGATCGTGCGTGCCCAGCGGGGCGCGACCGTCGTCGTCGCATTCGAGGATGGCGATCGGCGGCGCCCGATCGTCCTGGGCGTGCTGCAGGTGCCATCGGCGACCCGACAGGCCGGCGCTGCCCCGGTGACCGTGCAGGCCGACGACACGAGTCTCGTGCTGTCGGCCGAGCGCGAGATCGTCCTCCGGTGCGGGGACGCCAGCATCACGCTGACGCGCGCCGGCAAGGTCCTGATCAAGGGGACCTACGTGCTGAGTCGATCGAGCGGCTACAACCGCATCAAGGGCGCGGCGATCGACATCAACTGAGGCGCCGATGTGGCAAGTGGACAACCGCACGCCGTTTGCTGCCGAGCGCGGCTGGGTTCGCGACAGGAACGGTGCGGAGGTCTGGCTGGTTGCGGTCAAGTGCACCTGGACTATCGGCCCTGACGGCGCCACCGAGATTGCCGAAGACCAACCACCCGTGCTCCGCATCCCCGAGCATCATGGGGAGCCCGGAAACAGCAGCATCAAGTACGACGGCGATCTCGTCCTCACCAAGACTGCGACCGACATCCTCGTGGTCGGTCAGGCATATGCACCTGGAGGGCGACCGGTCACGCAGCTGGACGTCGGCTTCCGCGTCGGGCCCGTGCAGAAACTGCTGCGGGTGTACGGCGAGCGTGTCTGGTCCTCGACGGGGCCATCTGCGCCGCAGTCGTTCCTCACGATGCCGCTCGTCTACGAGCGGGCATTCGGCGGCGTGGACGCGAAGTCGGCGCATCCCGAGCGGGACTGGGAGTGGCGCAACCCGGTGGGCAGAGGCTTCGCGGTGTCGCGCGAGAACCTCGCGGGAAGGCCGGCACCCAACATCGAGTATCCGGACGAAGGCGTTCGCGAGTGGTCCGATCGGCCGCGACCGGCTGGGTTCGGGGCGATCGCCGGCCACTGGCAGCCGCGCGTCGCGCTCGCGGGCACGTACGGCGACACGTGGTTGAAGGAACGCCAACCGCTCGTACCCGAGGATTTCGACGAGCGCTTCTACCAGTGCGCGCCGGTCGACCAGCAGGCCCCGGGGTTCCTGCGAGGTGGCGAGCCCGTCGTGCTCTACTGTCTCACGCCTGGCGGTGAGCTGCGCTTCCATCTGCCGAAGGTGTTCCTCGGGTTCGAGACGCGCTTCTACGACGGCACGAGGCAGATCCATCGTGAGCGCCGGCTCCACACGGTGATTCTCGAGCCGGACGTGCCACGTGTCTCGCTCGTGTGGCACTCGGCGCTGCCGTGCCACTGGAAGGTCCAGAAGCTCGAGCGCACCATCGTCACGCTGAAGACGCCCATGAACGGCTCGACCACCGAACACGAGCTGGACGAAATGGAGCCGGCCTGACATGGCCGGCTCCGGCGTGTACGTGGCCGCGCTTGGCGCGTCGACGTCAGTAGGACGCGATGCGTGGTCGACCGCGGCGGCCGTGCGTGCGGGGATCAGCGGGTTCACCGAGCATCCGTTCATGGTCGACACCGTGGGCGAGCCGATGCGGGTGGCGATGGCGCCATGGCTGGATGTCGAGTGCGAGGGCCTCGATCGTTTCGAGGCGCTGCTCCTGCCGGCCATCGAGCAGGCACTCGCGCCGATCCTGACGGCCGAGGACACGTCCATTCGGGTCGTTCTGGCGCTCGGCTTGCCGTCGCCGCGACCGGGCCTGATCGCGGATCTCGAGGGCCTCGTCAGGGCGACGGTTGCCAGCCGCATGCCGAACCGATTCGGCGCGGTCGCCACGTTTCCCGTCGGCCATGCGGGCGGCTTTCTCGGGCTGCACGCCGCGCTCCCGCGACTGCTTCAGGGGGCCTTCGACGCGTGCGTGGTCGGGGGCGTCGAGTCCTACCTCGCGCCGGAAACGCTGGAGTGGCTCGAGGCGGAGGACCAGTTCCACGGCGCGGGCCGGTTGAACAACGCGTGGGGCTTCATCCCCGGAGAGGCGGCCGGCGCAGCGCTCATCGTCGGCGAGCGAGCGCTGGCGCGACTGGGCAGCGCACCGCTGGCGCGCCTGTGCAGCGTCGGCAGGGCGCACGAGCCGAACCGCATCAAGACCGAGACGGTCTGCATCGGCGAGGGCCTGACGGCGGCGTTCCGGGAGGGCCTGCAGGGGCTGCCGCCGGATCAGCAGGTCACCGACGTGTTCTGCGACATGAACGGGGAGCCGTACAGGGCCGACGAGTTCGGCTTCGCGGCGCTGCGGACGAAGGAGGCGTTCGTGTCGGCGTCGGACTTCATCGCGCCGGCCGACTGCTGGGGCGACGTGTCGGCGGCGACGGCACCGCTCACGCTGATGCTCGCGACGATTGCCGGGCAGAAGTCGTACGCCAACGGCCGCTTCGCATTCCTGTGGGCAAGTTCGGAAAGCGGCGAGCGAGGTGCCGCGCTCGTCGAGTTGCCGCCGGCGCGGGAGCGCCGATGACATGCCAGTCACCGTCAAGGTGAACGGCAAGGTCAATTCCCTGGTGCACAAGGGCAGCAACGGTGTATCCGTAGCGACGATTCCCGACGTTTGCAAGACACCGTCGCCTGGCGGGCCCGTCCCGCTACCCTATCCGAACATTTCGCAGTCGAACATGCTTGCGAAGGGATCATCGACCGTCAAGGCGGACGGCATGATGATCGCGATAAAGGGCTCCGAGTTCTCGATGTCGAACGGAGACAACGCCGGAGTCGCCGGAGGAGTCAAGTCCAGCACGTTCATGAAGGAGTCGACGTGGATCCTGTACTCCTTCGACGTCAAGATCGATGGCAAGAGCGCGTGTCGATTAACCGACAAGAAGTTCCAGAACCACGAGAACACCGCCGACGCTGCTGGCGTCGTGCAAACGATCATACAGGTAGAGGAACCCGACGACCTAGAATGCGGCGACCTCGGTGCCTACGGTGACCAACAGGAGGTGACAGCTGGGGGTACTCTGAATCGTGATCACGTGCCATCGAAAGGAGCGCTGCTGAAGAGGGCTGAGGAGCTCATGTTTCCCAAGAAACTCAGCGAAGCCGCTAAGAAGGGCATTATTCAGTCAGCGCTGACAGTAGCTATTCCCACCGGTCTACATAGGTCTACCAGTCCCACTTACGGAGGCCGCAATAGTCAGATCATGGACGACGGGCTACCGCGCATGGAATCCGACTCGACCGACCTCCAAGGCGCCGCACAGCGCGACACAAAGGACATGCACGAGGCCCTCAAGAGTGAAGATCCTGAATGCGCTAAGAAATACGCCAAAGCGGCCAAAAAAATAAATGCGATTACCAATAAGCAGTACGACGAGTGGTTGACCGACATCATCGCTCAGTCTAAGTAGAACGCGAGGATCAAGATGCGATTCATCGAACTGATAGACCTGCTTGGCGAGCGCCTTGAGCATCCAGCGATTCTGGGCCATTTGACCGAGTCAGGTGTCTCGCAACCGCCGCGACCTGCTCAGGGCGAGTACATGGCATACGTGCAGTTCCCACGCCAAGGCTACGAGATGCGCTTCGACCTGGAACATGATTTCGTGCATCTGTACTTCTCGAGTCTTT
>JAEYZV010000160.1 GCA_023427865.1 Acidobacteriota bacterium | reverse complement strand
GCTCGAAGCCGGGGCGCCGGATGCCGACCGCGCGCGCGCGACGCCGGTGCCCGCGCGCGCCACGGCGGGCATGGTGGCGTTGCTCGGCGGCCTGGCGTACCTCCTCATGCAGCCGCCGGTGGAGCGCGTGGATCGATGGACCGTCGGCGCCCTCGCCGGGATCGCCACAGGTGCGGTGATCCTTACGAGAACCAGCCGACTGCGCGTGCTCCTGCCCCGCGAGCTGCTGACGGCGCCCAACTGCATGCCGGCCAACGGCGTGACGTTCGCGCTGTACTTCGGCATGTTCGGACTGTCGTTCGTCGTGGCCCTGTACGCGCAGCAGCAGCTCGGCTACTCCGCGCTCCGGACGGCCGTCGCGTTGTTGCCGATGTCGGCGATGCTGCTGCTGGCCGAGCGATTCGGCCGCGCGACCGCGAACTTCGGTAGCCGGACGCTGGTAGTCGTGGGCGCGCTGCTCGCGGCGGCCGGCCTGGCCTGGATGGGCGCCGGCACGCATCCGCTCCCGTTCTGGTCGCGGCTGGTGCTGGGGAGCGGCGTGTTCGGCCTCGGCACGGCGGTGGCCGTCTCCGCGCTCACGCATGCGGCGGTCGCGGCGGTGCCGGAGGCCTGCGCCGGGGCGGCATCCGGCCTGAACCATGCCATCGTCCGAGTCGCCGGTCTCGTCGCCGTCGCGCTGCTCGGCGCCATCGCGGCTCCGGGTGTCTCGGAGAGGGTCTCGCCGGAAGGCGTCCGTCTCGCCCTCCTGATCTCTGCCGCAATCGTCGCGGCTGGCGCGGTTGCCGGCGGACTGATGCTGCGCGATCGCGCTGCAGGCGGGGTGGCGGCCCAGTCGTCCGAACACCAGCCCGGGTGACGCCCGCGGCCGATGCCATGTCGCCGCGTTCCCCTCTTGGAACGCTCGCGGTAGCGGGACCGAAGTCGTCCATTTTGGCGTCGGGCGTCTGCGGAATGCACACGGCCCGCGCGGACGGCCGTCAGCGGGTGCCGAGCGTCTTCACGAGCTTGTTGTACATCCCCATGATCAGGAGCGGGGTTGCCCACTGGCCCACGAACCGGCTCTCACGCTCCCGACCGCTGAGTTCGAGGACCAGCGACGTGCTCATGGCGCCAACTGCGCCGATCAGGAACCAGTGCGAGGGAATCTTTGCCGTCTGTTGCTCGATGACGCGCGCGAGCGCGCCCTCGGCGTGTTCCGGCCGCAGGACGGGCGCGGGAGCCGTCGCGAGCGACACCTCTGCCGCAGGATTGACGTCGGGAGAAGTCATGTGGGGGGTGATGCAAGCAGGGCACCACGTTTGCTATGGCTGGAAGCGTGAGCGACCTCCAACCAGCCACGCAAGGCGCCGGCCCCCTGCTGCAGCGTGACTACTGGGCGGTGTTCGCGGGGTGTGCATCGAAGCCCTCGGCGATCATCGCCCACGTCAAGTCGCACTTCTGCGAGCTGCCACCCTCGTCGCTGGTGCGGTTCGACGCGCCTGACGGCGTTCGCGCTGGTGCCGAACTCGACATCTGCATCGTGCCGGCGCAGTCGTGCCGCGTGCGTGTGCTTCACGAGGACGCGCAGAGCGTGACCTTCGGGACGCTCGAGGGCCATCCCGAGGCCGGCCGCATCACGTTCGGCTCGTACCGCAACGCCGCGGGGGATGTCATCTTCCACATCCGGAGCCGCGCCCGTTCCTCGTCGGCCTCGTCGCGCCTGGGATTTCTCGCCATCGGCGACGCGATGCAGACCAACACCTGGACCGACTTCATCAACAACACGGCGGCCGCGCTGGGCGTGCAGGTCCAGGGGCCGATCCGTGCCGACACCAGGGAAGTGGAGGAACTGCCCGAGGACGGTCACCCGTTTCAGGCGCCCACGTTTCAGGCGGTGGGCGACTGATGGCTGAATGGCGCCTCTGGCGCGGCTGGTCGGCCGATCACCTGCGGCTGCGGCTGGAACAGGCCAGGGCCGCGACGCCCAACGTCGAGGCGGAGGAGGCGGAGATGACCGGCGACCGCGGCTGGTATCACTACCACTCCGAGGCCGTCATCGCCACCGACGTGGAGGGCGACGAGCGCTTCGACCGCGCGCGCACGGCATTGGCCAACTACACGTTCTCCGATCCGCGCATCGTGCTCGCGCATTTCGACCCCGCGGAACGTCTGCTCGGACGGTGCATGCTCCTGGAGATCCGTGTGCTGGGGCTGCGGTACCTCTGCCCCGCGAGGGTGAACCGTGTGCGCGAGGAACCCGGGACCTTCGGGTTCCGGTACGACACGCTCGAAGGGCACATAGAGCGTGGCGTCGAGTGGTTCCTGCTCACCAGGGACGACACCGGAACGATACGGTTCCGGATAGAAGCACGGTGGCAGAAAGGCGAGTTCCCCAATTGGTGGAGCCGACTCGGCTTCATCGTGCTGTCGGGGTACTACCAGCGCACGTGGCATCGGCGCGCGCACCGCCGGTTGTCGCAACTGGCGCACTACGGCTCGTTGCAGAGACCGCCGCGCGACGCGGCGGGCCTGACCCATCAGGGCGTGGACGTCACGTTCACGTACCACACGCCGAAGCGATGGTTCCAATGACCGATTCCACACTCACGCGGATCGTGGCGCTCGGGGGCCTCTCCGGCATGCGCAGCATGGCGGGCATCGCGGCGCTGGCCTGGTCGCGCCCCGGGATTGCCAGGTCGCTGACGGCTCTTGCGGCCGCCGGCGAGATGGTGGCCGACAAGACGCCGTTCGTCGGCGATCGCATCGATCCGTTGCCGCTGTCGGGGCGAGCACTGATGGGCGCCCTGGTCGGTGTGCTCGTCGCCGGGGAGCAGGGAGAGAATCGGCTGGCAGGCGGGCTGCTCGGCGCCGGAACGGCTGTCGCGGCTGCGCATCTGGCCTACCGCGCGCGCAAGCGGTTGCCGATGTCGGGCGTTGCCGGTGGCCTGCTCGAGGACGGCGTGGCGTTGGCCCTTGCGTCGCGGTACGCCTGATCCCGGGCGTCGCGCGTCAGGCCCCGTCGTCCGGGTTCGGCTGGCCCTCCGCGATGACGGCACCCTCTTCGGCGGCCAGCACCGCGAGATCTTCGGGACCGAGGCCGAACCGCCGCGCGACGTCGGGTGCATAGCGCACGAGGTCCGGACGCAAGCGCATCAGCGCGAGATCCTTCGCCTTGGCCTCCAGCATCACGTCGAAGTCGAGGCCGTCGACGTCTCGCATGAACGTGGCGAACTCGAACGGGTTGCAGAAGTCGGCGTGCCCGGTCCACAGGGGCGCGGCGAGCACGGTCTTCCTGCGCGTGGTCCGCCGGTCGACGCGGGTCATCTCGCGCAGCTCGGTGCGCGGCGACGAGAAGTGGATCTTCGGTCGCACACCCACCGGCCACGTGCGCAGCATTGCTTCGACCGTCGGCCGTAACGCCAGGCCTTCGGGGTTGAAGCACCAGAAGTGCTGGTAGTCGAACACCAGGCGCACGCCGGTGTGTTCGTGAATCCACAGCGTGTCGGAGGCAGAAAACCGCAGGTCGTCGTGTTCGAGCACGAGCCGCCGCCGCACGTGCGCGGGCAGCGTCTTCCAGGTCTCGACCCACCGCGCCGCGCTCACGCGACGGTCGCCGTAGGCGCCCCCGACGTGAATCACGAGCACGGCCTCGTCGTCCAGTTCCATGAGGTCGAGCATCTCGGCCTGCGAGGCGAGGTCCCACGCGCTCCTGCGCACGAGCTCGGGGTCCGGGCTGTTGAGGACGACGAACTGGGATGGGTGAAACGAGAGACGGATGTCGAGCTCGCGGGCGCGAGCGCCGAAGATCCGCAACGCGGCGGCGCTCTCACGCACCATGCCGTGGAACTGCGGCATGTCCGGATGGGTGGCATACGGCGCGATGTCCGACGTCATGCGGTACATCCGGATGCCCAGTCCGGAGACGTGTTCGAGGATCTGGTGCAGGTACCCGAGCGAGGTCTCGAGATGCGGCTTCGATTGCCAGCGGCGCGTATCGTGGCTCTTCAGGTCGGTTCGCGCCATCACCTTGACGGGGAAGCCGATCCGCGATGCCGCCCGCATGCGTGAAGTCATCGCGGGGGTGCCGCCTGACCCGGCGCGCGGACGACGACCGCTGCGATCGCGTGCGGCACACGCGTGCCGAGCCCTGCCGCCAGCCTGCTGACGATGGCCGACCAGTCGTGCGCGGCCGCGTCGGCGGACGGCATCGGCACGGCGGCCGGTGGATGGCGTCGGAGCGCATCGGCCCACGCCTGTCGTTCACGGCCCTCGCCGTCCAGAGCGCGGACCTCGATCGCGGCGCCGTCCTTGTAGATGGCGATGACGCCGATGCCCTCGTTCCCCGGCACACGCAGTTCGAGTCGCGCCACGCGGCCTTCCGGCGAATCCTCGACGTGTGCGAGCAGCCCTTCGACGAGCGGGTGACCGGAGGCGAAGAAGTCGCGCGTCTCGTCCTCGACGGCCTGCTCGCGATCGAAGGAGCCGACGAACGACGCGCCGGGCGGAACGCCGGGCAGGCTATCGACGAGTGCCTCGCTGCCGAACTCGATTGCGTAGGCGCGCCGGCCGCGCACCGGCTCCACCCGGAAGCCGATCCTGGCGGCCAGCGTGGTGATGGCGCGTTCCATGGACGCGTCGAGCTCGGCCGGCACGCGGGCGAGGATCGCCGGGCCGAGGTCGGCGCGATAGGGATCGCGATGCAGCTGCTGGTACACGGCCTGGTGGATGCGCGCCCGGGCCGCCTGCGCGTCGACGAGCAGGGCGTCGATCGCCGCGTCGGTCATCGGCGTCGCCGACGGGTCGAGCGCGAGCGCTTCGAACGCGCGCTCGATGTGCGCCAGCTGTGGTTCGACTCCCGCAATGGGCTCGCGGAACAGCCCGATGCGCTCGAACACCCGCACGACGTCGGCCCCTGCACCGGCGGCAGGCCGGAAGTAGACGATCTCGACAGGGATCCGCCGGCCGATCCGGTCCAGCCGGCCGATCCGCTGCTCGACCGTCGTCGGCTTCCACGGCAGGTCGTAGAGCACGAGACGGTTGCAGAACTCGAAGTTGCGTCCTTCGCCGCCCGCTTCTGTGGAGACGAGCAGGCTGGGGCCCTCGTCGGTCCTGAATCGTGCGACCTCGATGTCGCGGCGCGCCGCCGACAGATCCTCGTGAAACACGGCGGTCGCCAGGGCCGCCCGTGCACTGAGCGCCGCCCGCAGCATCTCGAGCGTTTCGCGATGGGCGACGAACACCAGCGTCTTCTCGCGCGCCTCGCGCCAGCGCACCGCGTGCGTCGCCAGCCATGCCAGCCGTGGGTCGGTGCGGTCCAGTTCCTGGGCCTGCCGTCGCAGGTCCGCCTCTTCGGGGCGGAGCACCGCCGCGAGTGCGGCGCCCGACGCGAGCGTCCGCTTCACGCGTTCGACGGTTCGCTTCGCGACGAGCGGGTTGGCATCGGCGGCTCCCGTCGATGCCAGGTGCGTCGCGAGTGCGGCCGACGGCATGTCCAGGGCGATGGCCACCGGCGCGCGCGGCGGCAACCCGCCGATGTCGACGCGGCGCGGCGCGCTCGTGCACGGGGCGAACGGCTCGCCCGATGCGAGGCGCGCGTCGATGTCGAGTCCCTCCGGGAACGCGTCGGGCCGCAGCAACTGCAGCAGCCGGAAGAAGCCGTGAGCGTCGTCTTCGAGCGGTGTCGCGCTCAGCAGCAGCACGTGCCTGCCGAGCGCTGCGATCGGCGCAATCGCCCGGTATGCCGGGTCGGCGCCGCGGCCCGGCGGCCAGCGGAGACGCTGGGCCTCGTCCACCACGAGCAGGTCGATGTCGGCGGCAACGGCCTTTGCCGTGAGATCGGGCCGCTCGACGAGGGTCTCGAGTGCGATCACCGCGCGACGATGGACGTCGAACGGGTTGAAGCCCTCGCCGAAGTCGCGTGCCACGTCGGCGAGCCGTGCCGCATCGAGCAGCGTGAACACCTGGTGGTACTTGCGCCACAGCTCGCCGAGCCACTGCACGGTCAGCACGTCGGGCGCGACCACGAGGCAGCGTTCGATGCGGCGCGTGTGCAGCAGCCGGTTCATGATCAGCGCCGCCTCGATCGTCTTGCCGAGGCCGACCTCGTCGGCGAGCAGCCAGCGCACCGGCATGCGTGCCGTGGCCCGCTCGGCCACGTGCAGCTGATGCGGAAACAGGCGCACGCGGCCGCCGAGCATCGACCCCAGGCCGCCGGCTTCCCGCATGGCGAGCAGCTGCAGGGCGTCGAGTCGCGCGAGGAACGCGTCGGGTGCATCGACGTCGCCGGCCACGAGTCGTTCGGCGAGCGATCTGTCGCGGCGGGACACCGGTGCCGTTGCGGGCACGAGCGCGTCGCTGTTCGCGGCAAGCCGCAGCGTCGTGCCGGTGTCGGGAAACTGCACGACGAGCACGCGGCCCTCGATCGCCTTGACGTGCCCGACGCCGAGTTCGGAGTTGTGACGGTGGGTGAGTTGGTCCCCCGTGGACCAGGAATGCACGGATCGATCTTACACACCGCGCGTCGGGCAAGACCCGACGCCTACGGCGCCGCGGAGACGGACGCCTCTCGACGGCGTTCCCGGACCAGGAAAGTACGCAGCCGTCGCCCTTGCCCGACGGGAGAAGAGTACGTAGCCGTCGGGCCCTGCCCGACGGGCGGCAGGCCTTGCCCGACGGACGGCGAGATGACCGGCTTGCGCCGGTCCCAACTGCCCCTATCTGGACAGCCGTTGCGACATCGCTACGGCACCGGATAGCGGAACCGGGGTGGCGCGCCCGACGCGAGCCCGCGCACCGCATCGACCGTGAGGCGGACGACGCGTTCCATCTTGTCGAAATCGAGCCGTTCGATCGTGTCGACCGGTTCGTGGTAGCCGGGATGGAACCCACCGAAAAGCCACACCGCAGGCACGCCTTTCTGCAGGAACGGCAGGTGGTCGCAGCGGAACAGCGTGCGCATGGAGGAGTCGCGGTCGAACTTGTCGCTCAGCGACAGGCCCGCGCCGCCAGACGTGCGCCGCAGCAACTCCGCGAGATCCGGGCTGTAGATCGCTCCGACGAGGTTGAGTTGATCCGAGCCCCCCGCCGTGATCGCGTACGCCTCGGCGCTCTCGGGCGTATGTGCCTCGTTGCGTCCGATCATGTCGAGGTTGAGCACGGCACGGGTCGTGGCGAGCGGACGCAGCGGGTGCGCCACGTAGTGGTACGACCCGAGCATCAGCTGCTCCTCCGAACCGAACGAGATGAAGAGTACGCTGCGGGGAACCGGCGTGCGCGCCAGCAGCCGCGCGGCTTCGACCATCGCGACCGTGCCCGACCCGTTGTCGTTCGCGCCGGGATAGAGCGTGCCGTCGTGGATCCCGAGATGGTCGTAATGCGATGTGACGAGGATCGTCTCGCCGCGAAGGCGCGGGTCGGTGCCCGGCAGGACTCCGGCGACGTTCCATGATGGCTGCGCGCGTGGAGTGGCGTTGGCGGCGCGCAGCGTCACGGACACGCCGTCGAGCAGTCGCGATGCGGGGCGCAGCGCGCCGTCGATGGCTCGTTGCAGATCCGCGGGCGTGTGCCCGGTGCCCTTCAGCAGTGCCACCGCGGCGTCGGCGGGCAGCGTGACACGCGGGATGCGGAGCTCACCTGACGCGAGCGCCTGCGGAGGGGCGTTGGCGCGTGCCGGCGGCCGCGGCGCGGACCTGTGCGCATTGACCGGTTCGGTCACGACGAGCAGCGCCGCGGCGCCGTGTTGCTGCGCCGTCCGCGTCTTCGTCCAGGTGTGTGCGTGGAGCGTGAACCCGGTGCCGTGGAACGGCGAGGCCGGGTCGTCCTCGCGCGGTTCGTGATCGAACACGAGCACGGCCTTGCCACGGACGTCGATGCCTGCGTAGTCGTCGTAGCCGAACTCGGGTGCGGTGATGCCGTAGCCGGCAAACACCACGTCGAGCGCGAGGTCGATGTCGCGGGTGGGGTCGGGGAAGGACACGGCAACCGGCGCGAACCGCTGCTCGCCGCCGGCGTGCCGGACCGTCACCGACGACCGTTCGCGATCGAGCCGCAGCGGCACGACGTCGAACGGCTGCAGGAAGCTGTCGCCGTTGGCGGGCTGCAGGCCCGCCTTGCGCAGTTCCGTGGCGAGGAACCATGCGGCGGCGTCGGCGCCCTGCGTGAGCGACGCGCGTCCGGCGACCGGGGGCGACACCAGGAACTCGAGGTCGGCACGCATGCGCGTCCGGGATGGGGCGTTCGGGTGTGACGGGTCCTGCGCCGGCAGCGGAGCGAGCGCCAGCAGGATGAGGGCGGGCACGAGGGCTCGGGTCAGCACGGCATCGGCAGTCTACCGCGGAGTGGAGAGCACCGAAGGCCGGGTCATCCGCCGTCGCGCAAGCCGCCGCTTACTGGCACTTTTCCCCACGGTCCCCGGAAAATGGCCCGTCCCGCTGCCATGCCCTCCCGGATCGCGTCCCTCGGGCGCGGCCGCTCGGGACGTTCCTCGCCGGCAAGGTTCGTGCGTGGAGGACGTCGGGGAGGCGCGCGCCGAGGGTCTCGGCAGCGCGAATCACAGCGGGACCGCCCATGTCCTTCATTCAGCGGTTGATGTCGCCGGTCGTCGATCTGCGCCGTGAAGAAGCGCTCACGGCGTGGCTGTTGTTTGCCTACTCGTTCCTGGCCATGACGGTCTGGAACACGATCAAGCCGCTGACGCGATCGCAGTTCATCCGGGACCTCGGCGCCGACAACCTTCCGTACGTGCTGCTTGCCGCGGGTCTCGTCGTCGGGATCCTGATGGCCGGCTACGCCTGGTTGTTCACGCAGCTGCCGCGACGCTGGGGCTTGCCGATCGTCCAGGCCGGGATGGCCGGCGTGCTGGTGGTGTTCTGGTTCCTCCTTCGCACCGACGCGGCATGGGTTTCCGTGGTGTTCTACGTGCTCGGCCTGATCTTCGGGCTGCTGCTGATCAGCCAGTTCTGGACGGTGGCCAATCTCGTCTACAACCCGCGGCAGGCCAAGCGGCTGTTCGGGTTCATCGGCGGCGGCGCGCCGCTCGGCGGCATCGTCGGATCGGCATTCGCCGCGGTCGGCGCGACCCGTCTCGGATCGGTGAACCTGCTGCTGCCGAGCGCGGCGCTGATGCTCGTGTCGGCGGGCCTGACGGCGTGGATCATCAGGCGCGAAGGGGTCGACGTCGGCGACTCGGCGCGCGACAGCGCCGGTCCGCTCAAGGGCGTCGGCACTGGCGAGGCCATCCGGCTGCTCCGCCAGTCGGCACACCTGCGGCTCATCGCGCTGGTCATCAGCCTGGCCGCGATCGGCGCGGCGATCATCGAACAGCAGCTGAACATGGCGGCCGAGGCCAACCTCGGCTCGGAAGCGACCGACGCGATCACCTCGCTGCTCGGGTGGATCGGGGTCGGCATGTCGACCATCGGCTTCGTCATCCAGGTCTGGTTGACCAGCCGGATCCACCGGTATCTCGGGATCGGGTTCGCCCTCATGGTCCTGCCCGTGAGCCTGGGCATGACCGCCGTGATCATGCTCTTCAACGCAGCGCTCTGGGCCCCGGCACTGGCCCGGACCCTGGATCAGTCGCTGCGCTACACGCTCGACAAGACCTCGCGCGAAATCCTGTTCCTTCCGCTCCCGGGCGCCATCAAGCTGCAGGCCAAGCCCTTCGTGGATGTCACCGTGGACCGCGCCGCCAGGGCCGCCGCGGCGCTGCTGCTCATCCTGCTGGTGCAGCCCTGGGGCCTCAATCTCGACTGGCAGGGCATCAGCTACGCGAGCCTCACGATCATGGCGCTGTGGCTGGTCACGTCGCTGCGGGCGCGGCGGGGCTACGTGCGCGCGTTCCGCCAGAGCATCGAGCGGCAGGATCTCGCGCCTGCCGACATCCGCCTGACCGGTGTCGATCTCACGGCCGTCGAAGCGCTCGTCCAGGAACTGGCGCACGTCGACCCCCACCGCGTCCTGTATGCCATCGACGTGCTGGAGTCGCTCGGCAAGCGGTATCTGGTGACGCCGCTCCTGCTGCACCACGCGTCGGCCGCGGTGCGTGAGCGCGCGCTCCTGGCGATGGCCGGGGCGCACGACGGGACCGTCGCCGAGTGGTTGCCGCAGATCCGTCGGCTGCTCGCCGACGAGGAGCCGCGGGTTCGCGCCGCGGCGATCCGGGCGATCGGTGGCATCAGCCACGGGGACGCGGCGGCGCTCGCGCGGTCGATGGCGGCCGAACCGGACGCCCGGATTCGTGCCACGGCGGCCACGGTCCTGGCCGGCAGCGCGTCTCCCGATGACGTCAGGCTCGCCGAAGCCACGCTGGTGGACCTGTCCAGCGACTCGAGCGAGCGGGGGCGCGCCGTCCGGCTCGAGGCCGCGGCTGCGCTCGGTGAGATCGATCAGGCGCGGTTCCGCCGGCTGCTGATCCCTCTCCTGTACGATCCGGCGCCCGAGGTGGCCGGGGCCGCCATGCGGAGCGCGCAGGCAGTCGCCGCCCGCGACTTCCTCTTCGTCCCGACGCTCGTGGCGCTGCTGCGCCATGCGCAGCTCAAGGGACCGGCGCGGGACGTCCTGGTGAGCTTCGGCGATTCGGTCGTGGAACCGCTCGCGTACTTCCTCGCCGATCGGGACGAGGACGTGCGGGTGCGGCGGCACATCCCGGGGACCCTGGCCCGCATCGGTTGCAGGCAATCGGTAGACGCACTGATCGGAGCGCTCTCCGACCCCGACGGGTTCCTCCGGTTCAAGGCCATTGCCGGTCTCGAGCGACTGCGGCGTGCCAATCCCGGGCTCACCATGCCACGCGCGCCGATCGAGCAGCAGGCCCTGCGCGAAGCCACCCAGTTCTTCACGTACCTGTCGTTGCACGACGACCTGTTCCGGCGCGGCGGTCTCGCCACCGATTCCGTCCTGGCGCTGGCACTCGGGCAGAAGACGGACCGATCGCGTCGGCGCATCTATCGACTGCTGTCGCTGATCTACCCCTGGGAAGACATCGCGGCCGCGCAGTGGGCGCTCGAGCGCGGCGATGCGTACGGACGCTCGAGCGCCTCGGAGTTGCTCGACAACATGCTTGCCGGCGACCTGCGGAAGTGGGTGATGCCGGTGCTCGAGGATCTCACCGTCGAGGAGAAGGTCTGGCGTGGCCACGTGCTCACGAAGACCCGGCCGCGGGACGTCGAGGACGCGCTGGCGCACCTGATGGAAGACGAGGACGAGATCATCGTCGCGGCGGCCATCGACATGGTGCGGCAGACCCGGCTCCGGCATCTCGGCAGCGCCGTCGAGCACGTACTAGAGCGTCGTGCCGCGCGCGACCGCCACGCACGCGAAGCCGCGTCCTGGACCCTGGCCGAGTGGCGGACGACGGCCGCACACGTGCCGGGTGCGTCCTCCGCGCCACTGCCCGTGATCGCTGTGGCGAGCCGCCTGCACGCGCTGCCGCTGTTTGCGGCAGTCACCGTGGACGAGTTGTGCCGGATGGCCGCTGCCTCGCAGCAGATCCGGCATGAGCCCGGTGCATCCCTGGCGTACCGGGGCGCGCGACCCGAGTTCGTCCACTTCGTGCTCGAAGGCACCATGTCGGCCGAGGGCGGCGGCCTGCGACGGCTGATCGGCCCGCCTGCAGCGCTCGGCGTCATGGAGGGCCTCCAGGGAGTGCCCATGGCAGAGACCGTGACGGCGAGCGGCCGCGCCGTCACGCTCTCGATGATGCTGGAGGAGTTCCGGACGTTCCTGGCCGAGAACACGGACCTCGTCAGTGGTCTGTTCGCGACATCCGTGGACCAGGCCAGCGCGAACGCCGGGGTCGTGGAGCGGGCCGCAGCGGCAAGCACATTCCCGCCGCTCGCCGCCGATGGCGTCGTGATGGCAGAGAAGATCGTGATTCTGGAGCGCGTGCCACTGTTTGCGGGGCTCTCGGCAGAGGAAGCCGGCCACGTCGCCGAGATCGCGCGGACGGTGCGGCTGGAGTGCGGCGAACCTCTCTTCGCGTCATCGGCGACACCGGGGATCTGGATCGTGCTGAGTGGAGAAATCGCGTTGGAGCGCGCCGACAGCGCTCCGGTGGCGGCAGAACCCGGCGCCGTCGTCGGCACGCTGGCGACGCTGTCGGGCCGCCCGTCCGGGCACGCCGCGAGGGTCGTGAATGCGGGCGTCGCGCTCCGCATCGGTCGGGAAGACCTGTTCGAGCTGTTGGGCGAGCGCCCGGCGTTGCTGCCGCAGCTGCTGCCGGGCTTGTTCAGCATCACCGGCTCGGAGCCACGGCTGGTCGAGCCACCCATCGCCGCAACGAGCGAGGATGTGCGCACGGGTAGCAGCGAATTAACGGAGGCATGACATGAACAACACCTACGTCATCGGAAGCCTGGCGCTCCTGGTCGCGGTGCTCCCGTCCTTCGCCCATGCCGCCACGATCACGATCCGATACTCAGGCACCGTCGACCTGACCAGTTTTGGCGGCCGCCCGTCGATGCCATTCGCAGGCGCCGTTTCCTGGAATCCCGACGGAGGGTGGCAGAGCGAGGTCGGATGTCCTGACTTCTGCCTCGACGGCACACGCGGTGCCGTGTCGGGCACGTTCATGCTCGACAGCGTCGACTACACCGCGCGCATCGCGCCATACTCGCGGCTGATCAACTGGACTGACGGGCTCACGCTGGATCTCTTCTTCGAGCCCGCCATCGATCTCGACGGCTCGCGGGCGAGCGATGTCCGTTACGTCGGCTTCAATCTCTTCGGCGACTCTTTCGACGGCCCAATCATCGAGCCCGGGCTCCCGCGCGAACTCCCTTTCAGCGCGCTCCGCAGACGCTACGTGGATTTCACCGACGAGGATTGGTGTTGCTATCTTGTGGCTCGAGCGGACACGCTGGAGGTCATCCCGGAGCCCTCAGTCACGAGCCTGCTCGCACTCGGCATCGCTGCGGCGTGTGGCGTGGCGCGCAAGCGGCGAGCACGAGCGGCCTGACTGGCCGTCGCCCGCACCCGCGTGCGCTCCCGGGGACGTCCTGCCGGCGGGTCACGGCGCGAACGTGTACGACAGTGACCAGGTCTGCCTCGAGGCGACCTCGGACGTGCCTTCCACGACCGCCGCCAGGTTCTGGATGCTCAATGGCACAGGGCAGTCGTCGGACTCATCGAAGACGACGGTGACCTGCTGCTCGCCTTGCGCCAGAACGAATGGGCCGGTGTCGGCCGAGAGGCAGGCCACGAGATTGGTGGCATGCAGGAAGACGCGCATGCCGAGCACCGGGCCTGACCGCGGCGCGCGCAGGGAGAACCGCATGGTGACGCGGCCTTCGCACCCGCTGACGCGTATCCCGCATCCGGTGATGGTCGTGCCGGGCCGCGGTTCGGCGCCGACGAACGCGACCTCAACCGGGCCCGTCCGCGTCGAGGGCACGGGAAGCGACGCGTCGGGCAGGGATGGCGCAACCGGTGAGCGCGTCCCGTCACAGCCAGAAAGCAGGCAGGCCCACAGGGTGACCGCGTGTGCGCGGGCGAACGAGCGCATACCGACCTCCATTTGGCGCGGCTCGGTCCTCCAGCGAGCACGAGTCGCACCGGAGGCCGCCCGCAGCGGCGGAGCGCGCCTCTACACGCGCACCAGAAGCACGAAGCCTGCCGCGGCCGCGTCTGCGTCCATGGGCCGGAAGGGCCGCGTTCGGGCTGAAGATTCCCGCAGGCATGGCGAACTGGTCCGCAGTCGTGACCCTCGTGGGACTCAGGTATCCTCGGCTGGTCAGGATTCATGGGGAGTGCGCGCGCAGCCACCAGGATCGGTGAACGCCGCACAGCACGTCCGTTCCACCGGGGGTGTACGTGTCCGACGGCATCGAGGCGTCCGACTACGTCGCGCTGCGGCAGGATGTCGTCCGGGCCGTGGCGCGCCTCTGCCCGGGCTGGCTGGCGCAGCGCCGCGACGACCTCGTGCAGGTGGCGATCATGCGCGTGATGCAGATCGCAGGGAAGCGTTCCGCTTCGGGTGAGGAAAGCGAACGGTTCTCGTCGTCTTATCTCCACAAGGTTGCGTACAGCGTCCTCATCGACGAGATTCGCCGCCTCCGTCGTCACCCCGAGACGGATCTGGAGGACGCCGCCGTCGCCACTCGCGCGGTGTCGGCGGACAATCCTGAGCGCCTCACCGCGTCGAGTGAAGTCGGTCGGGGCATCCGCGAGTGCCTCACGGCGATGAAGCGTGAGCGCCGTCTTGCCGTCACCCTGCACCTGCAGGGACACACCGTGCCCGATGCCGCGCGGATCCTCGACTGGGCCGTGAAGTCCACCGAGAACCTCGTGTATCGCGGCCTCGCGGACCTCCGCCGGTGCCTCCTGGCCAAGGGGATACGACCGTGACCGATACGCGAACCTTGGACGAGCGGTTGGCTCACGCGTTCAGGTCGCTCGCCGACGGCGCGGAGGTGGGACTGCCCGACGAGGTGCGTGAGCAGATCTGGCACGCGGTGTCCGGCTCGCTCCCAGCAGAGGAGCGTCGCGTGCTCGTCGATCGGATGGCCAGTGATCCCGCGTATGCCGAGGCGTGGCGCATCGCGCACGAGATGTGGACCGCGGCCCAGGGGGCAGCACCGGCAGCGCCACCCGTCCGGCCCGTGAGGCGATGGGCACCGGCATGGTTGGCGGCAGCCGCGGTGCTGCTGGTCGGCACCACGGTCGGCCTCGTGACGTTGCGCGACACGCGCAGCGCAGACGAGTTCCGATCCGCATCGGGCTACCTCGTCGAGTCCCGTGTCGCGGAGGAGGTCCTGCCGCGACGGGCGTTCAGGCTGCGGTGGGCACCCGGGCCGGAGGGGGCGAGATACAGGGTCACCGTGACCACGGAGGAACTCGTGGTCATCGCCACGGCGGCAGATCTGACCGAGCCGCAGTTCGCCGTTCCCGAATCATCCCTGTCGGAGATACCGACCGGCGCTCGTGTGCTGTGGCAGGTGGAGGCGAACCTGCCCGATGGCACGCGCGTGGCCTCGAGGACCTTCGTCACACGGATCGAATGAGGAGTTCCCGGCGTCGACGGCGTTATCCGTTCATGGACGACACGGGTGACGTTGTCGTAACCACGGGGGGAGATGGCGATGGTGACCACGGCAACCAGGACCGTTGCGTCGGCGCTGCTGTCGACGTTGATGCTGTGCGGCGTGATCGAGGCGCAAACACCGTCGGGCACGGAGCGGACCGGCTATTGCTCGGCCGGACCCATGACGCTCGTCGGCGGGCAGGTGGCCTTCCACGTGTCGCTGGACGACAGGGCCGGTGGTCCTGCCGGGCACGTGCGGCTGCGGCTCATCGATCGGAAGGGCACGGTCGTGGCGTCGCGAAGCGTGTGGCTGCAGCCCGGGCAGTCGACGACGCTGACCTACACCGGCACCGGCCTGATTCGACCCCAGGCCGAGACCTTCGAATCGCTCTCCACGATCACCGGACTCAGCGACCGGCGGAAGGTCGTCGGCACGATCGAGCTGTTCGACGACATCCGCGCCGTCCTGCCCGTGCTCTGCGCCGAGCCTGCCGACCAGGGGCGAATACCGGGGTGAGGCGGACGCGCCATGGGCTGGCATCGCCGACAGCGGGCGGCCGCAGGGGTCTTGGTGCTGGCCGCAACCGTCGCCTGCCCGGCGCGCGCAGCCGAGGCGTCAGCAGATCGTTACGAGTCCTGTCGCGACCTGCTCAGGCGAGCCCCGGCCGCGTACGAGTCGGCTTACTGCTTCTACCGCGTGACGCTCGAGCAGCGCGCATGGGCGGAAGGCGAGCAGGTCTTCGACGAGCTGATCGCGCGGCATCCGCAGAACGCATGGCTGGTGCTTGCATACGGTCACGTGCATCGCACCCGCGATCCTGATCGGGCCGAACATCTCTACCGGCGTGCGGCCACGGCGTTCGAGGGCGCTGGCGACCTGGCGGGGGAGGTCGAGGCGCGCGCGAACCTCGCCAACTTCCTGCGGCCCAAGGGCCGGGTCGCCGAGGCGTGTGACCAGGTCGAACGCGTAGCCGCTCTGGCCGCGTCCGCGAGCGACCCGCTGGTGAAGGCGCAGGCCTGGATCCTCCGGGCAGGGCACCTGCAGGCGACGGGCGGCGACCTCGGGGTGTCGTACCGGATGTTGAAGCAGGCCGAGGAGATCCTGCCCGACAATCCGCCGTACATCCGCGAGCGCGCCCTGCTCATCGCGCTTGGCGCCGCAGCCTTCCGCCTGGGGCGACTCGAGGAGGCGCTGGCGACATACCGTCGCCTCGAACGACTGGCGCTCGAGAAGGGCGAGGCGCTCGTCCTCGCCAACGCGCGCTACAACATCCTGAACGCGTCGGAGGCCATCGAGGCCGTACTGCCCACGCCCGGCGCACGTGAGCGCTTGATCGAACTGGCGCAGCGTTCGCTTGCCACGGCGGTGGCCGCGGCGAACCTCGACATCACGCTGAAGAGTCACCGCGCCCTCGCCGATCTGTCGGCATCCGACGCCGGGGCACGCACGACCTCGATAGGGCACGCGCGCGAATGCCTCGCGCTGGCGGTGGACGCCAGGCAGCCCGCCGACGAGGCCGCGTGCTCGTGGATCCTCGCGTCGCTTCTCACGTCGGATCAGCCGCGCGCCGCCGTAGCGGCAGCGCAACGTGCCATCGACGCCACCAACCGCGACAACAACCCGCGTACGCAGGCGCACAGCGCCGGGCGGCAGATGCGCCTCAGCTGGCGTACCGGTATCCGC
>JAEYZV010000069.1 GCA_023427865.1 Acidobacteriota bacterium | reverse complement strand
TGGAGGAGGATTCCGATGCCCTGGATTCGCGGAGCAGCCCTGGCAGCTCTCGCCTTGCTCGCCAGCGTGCCCCACGCCCTCGCGCAAGGTTCGTCCACCTGGTTGCTGGCCGAAGGTGCCAACAACGCGATCTTCACCGAGGAGATCCAGGTCGGCAACCCGAGCGCGCAAGCCCTCGACGTCACCGTCACCTTGCTGCCGCAGGCCGACGCGGTCGCGCCCACCACCACGAAGACGTTCCCGTTGCCGGCGAGCTCGCGGCTGACGGTCCGCCTCGGGAACGACTTCGGCCTCAACGGCAGCGCCTCGGCGCGCGTGACCGCCGTGCTCGCCGGCACGACGACGCCGGCCGACGTCGTGGTCGAGCGCACGATGTACTTCACGGGACCCGGACAGGCCGGCTCGCACAACGCGAGCGGCATCATCGAGACCGGCCTGTCCGAACGCTGGACGCTCGCCGAGGGCGCGACCGGCGTGTTCAGCACGTTCGTGCTCGTGGCCAACCCGAACGCCACGCCGACCAAGGTGCGGGCCACGTACCTGACGTCGACGGGCCAGTCCTTCACGACCGAGCAGGATGCGCCGGCGAACTCGCGCCTGACGTTCGCCCCCCATCTCGAGCACGCAGCGCTGCAGAGCGCCGAGTTCTCCACGGTCGTCGAGTCGATGACGCCCGGCAACACGGTCATCGCCGAGCGGGCGATGTACTTCGACGAGTTCCGCAGCGGCCACGATGCCCTGGGCGTCACCAGCGCCAGCACCACGTGGCTGTTCGCCGAAGGGTTCACCGGCGGCAACGCGACGACGGCGTTCGAGACGTTCCTGTTGCTGGCCAACACCGGCAACGACCCCGCGACGGCCACCGTGGACTACCTGCTCGACAGCGGCCAGGTGGTGAGCCGCGCGTACGAGCTGCAGCCCCGGCAGCGCACCACGGTGTGGGTGGACCAGGAGGGCCGCACGTTCGACAACCGCCTCACGGCGGCCGCCTTCGGCATCCGCGTCACGGCAACGCAGCCGATCGTCGCCGAGCGCGCGATGTACTGGGGCACGCCCTCGGCGGCCGATCCGATGACCCCGACCTTCCCCTGGACCGAAGGCCACGCGACGGCCGGCATCGTCGCCGGCGAGCCGAAGTGGGCGTTTGCCGAGGGGCAGCAGGGGATTTTCGGAACCACGGCCACCCGTTACGACACGTTCTTCCTGCTCGCCAACCCGCAGAACGTGCCGGTCCTGGTCAAGGCGACGTTCGTCCGCGAAGACGGCCTGGGCATCGTGCGCACGGTGTGCGTCGCCCCCAACTCGCGCACCAACATCTGGGCGGCGAGTCATCCGGAACTCGGAACCCAGCGGTTCGCCACGTTCCTCGAGTCGGTCGACGGCGACGCGACCTGTGCCGCCACCGCGAACACCAGCTTCGTCGCCGAGCGCGCCGTGTATTCGGGCGACGGCTTCCTCGCCGGTCACGTCAACCGCGGCGCCCGCTGGACGGGCACGATCGCGACGCCGCCGGTGGCGCCGGCGTTCGGCATCACGAGCGTCACGCCCGACAGCGGCAGGCTCGGCGGCGGCCAGGCCATCACCATCACCGGCGCGGGCTTCCAGCAGGGCGCGAAGGTGTACTTCGACAACCCCCAGTGGACGGCTGACCGCAACGAGAACACGAAGCTGCCCGAGGTCGACCAGGCCGCCAACGTCGTCGTGTCGCAGGACGGCACGAGCATCACGGCCGTCACGCCGGCGCGCGACTTCTACAACGGCTACCAGACCGCTGGCCCGGTGACCGTGCGCGTGGTGAACCCGGACAACAGCACGGTGTCGCTCGCCAGCGGGTACACGTTCAAGCTGAACGTGCTCGCGTTCGGCGACGACTTCGTCTACAGCAGCGTCGCCGGCGGCGGCCGGGCAGCCACGCCTTGGCCGACACGACTCGAGACGCTGCTGAAGTCGTACCAGAAGGACGTGCTCGATCCGAACACCGGCGCGGCCACGGGGCAGAAGGTCACGCAGTTCGGCCAGTACGTCTCGGTCACCAACGGCGGCTCGATCGGCGAATGCGTGTCGGCGAGCGGCGCGGGTTGCACGGGAACCGCCGGCGTCGCCCGCTTCCCTGCGCTCGTCGATGCCACTGCGGCCAATCCGGCAAACGCCTTCGACGTGGTGATCTTCAACGAGGGCGTGAACGACATCGAAGCGGGTGTGGCGCCGTTCAGCGTCCGCAACGTGTTGGCGACGATGGTGGCCAACGCGCGCGACAGGAAGATCGTGCCCATCATGACCAAGTTCGAGGAGGCCAACGTCGGCAGCCTGTCGGCCGACCAGGTGGACGCCCTCGGCGATGCGATCTGGGCGGTGACCGAGGACCAGTCGTTGAACGTCGAGATCTTCCGGCAGGCGTTCTTCCGGACGCAGACCAGCGGCGGCTACCCCACGCAGGCCGGCTACGACCAGATGGCCAACGACGTCTTCACGAAGCTCGCGCGCGAGTTCCCGCTGCAGCCGTGTGACGCCCGTAGCGACAAGCCTGCCAAGGGGTGCCCGCGCAACCCGTAGGCGCGCCAACGGCGTATAGGCGAAGCATCCCTTCGCCGCGTGTAGCCGCCGGGCCTCGCCCGGCGGGTCGGCCCGTCGCCCGAGGGGGACGGCTACGGACCGAACGGGTGTCGATGGATCGCGCGCCGATGGGGTACATTCGGACGTTCGGCCGCTCCGACGCTCGGCCGCACCGATGTACCACCGATGAACGAGAGGCAGCCCCGGAAAGACGTGACGCGCGCCCTGGCGGCACTGCTGCTCTTCTGCGGCCTCGCCGTACTGCACACATGGCCGCTCGCTTCGGCGCCGGCGCCGCTGAGCCGCAACGCCAACAAGGACACGGTGCTCAACACGTGGGCGATCACATGGATCGCCCGCGCGCTGACGACCGCCCCGTCCACCCTGCTCGAAGGCAACATCTTCCATCCGGAGCCCCACACGATCGCGTTCTCCGAACCGGTGGTGATTCCCGGGGCGCTCTCGATTCCCGTGCGTGCCGCGGGCGCCGACCCGGTGCTCACCTACAACATCTCGCTGCTGGTCGGCTACGTGCTCTCGGCGTGGGCCATGCAGTGGCTCGCGTGGCGCTGGACCGGACACTTCGGCGCCTCGCTCGTCCCCGGCAGCCTGTTTGCGTTCAACGCCCACTCGCTCGTGAGCATGGGCCATATCCAGGCCATCCACGCGTACGGCCTGCCGCTGCTGCTCGTCGGGCTCGACGGGCTGTGCCGTCCCGACGGCCGGCGCCTGTGGCACGGCCTGCTCGCCGGCGCCGCCACCGCGATCCTCGCGCTGACCTCCGGGTACCTCGCGATCTTCGGCATCGCCTGCGGGCTCGTGGTCCTGCTGGTACGCGTACGCGAACTGCTCACACCGCCCTGGCGCCCGCTCCTGGCTGCCGGCATCGCCGGTGCCGTGCTCACGGGGGTCGTGCTCGCGCCGGTGCTGCGCGCGTACGGTGCGGTGCGCGAGCGGCACGGCTTCGAGCGGTCGCTGGATCTGGTCGCACAGATGTCGGCCAACGCCGCCGCGTACATGGCCACACCGTCCACCGTCCACGCAGGCTGGGCACGCGACGTCTACGCGACGATGTCGCCGCGCGACTCGTTGTTCCCCGGCATTGCCGCGTCCGCGCTCGCCATCGTCGGCCTTGCCCTGTGGCGCGGCCGCCTGCGCGACCCACGGGTGCGCGTGGCCCTCGGCATCACGGTGGCCGGCCTCGTCCTGTCCTTCGGGCCATCGACGCCGATCTACACGGCGTTCTACTCCACCGTGCCGTTTGCAAGCGGCGTGCGGGCCGCCTCGCGCTTCGGCGTGCTCTGGCTCACGGGCATCGCCCTGCTCGCAGCCTTCGGCGTGGCAGCGACGGGGCGCCGCTGGCCCCGCATCGCAGCTGTGAGCTCGGCCGTCGCGCTCCTGGCGGTCAACGCCGAGGCATTTCGCGGGCCCGTGCCGTTCGTCCGCACACGGCCGCTCTCGCCGATCTATGACGCGCTCGCGGCCCAGCCCGACGGCATCGTGGTCGAGATGCCGTTCTGGTGGCTGCCGACCGACGTGCCGCGCAACGCCGACGCGATGCTCGCCTCCACGCGCCACTGGAAGCCCCTGCTCAACGGCTACAGCGGCTTCACGCCGGCCTCGTACCGCCAGCGGGCCGACATCCTCTGGTACTTTCCTTTCAGGCCCGCGAGCTTCGACGAGCTCGACCGCGCGGGCGTCCGGTATGTCGTGCTGCACCTGGAGGAATTCGGCAGCCAGCGCCGCGAGGCGCTGGAGCTGATTGCCGCCTCCGGCCGCCTGCGCCTCATCGAGCGCGCCGGCGAGACGCTCCTCTACGAAGTCGTTCGGTAAGGAAGATCCTCCGTGTTCGCCATGCGCTCCGTCCTGCTGTCTGCACTCCTGTCGCTCGTCACCGTCGTTCCTGCCCTGGCGCAGGATGCGTCCCGCTGGTTCCTCGCCGAGGGCGCGAGCAACGCCATCCTCGAGCAGGACATCCTGGTCGCCAACCCGGGCACGTCGAGCCTCACCGTCACGGTGCGCCTCCTCCCTGACCCGAGCGCGCAGTTCGATCCGGCAAAGCTCGTGAAGACGTTCACGCTCGGGGCCACCTCGCGACTCACGGTCCGCGTGGCGCAGGAGTTCCCGGAACTGAACGGCGCCGCGTCGGCGGAGGTCTCGGCCGTCGTCGCCGGCTCGACCACGCCCGCCGACATCGTCGTCGAGCGGTCGATGTACTTCCCCGATGGCACGCGGGCCGGTGCGCACAACGCGAGCGGCGTCACGCAGGCGGCGCAGCGATGGATTCTCGCCGAGGGCGCCAGCGGCGTGTTCAGCACGTTCATCCTCGTGGCGAACCCCAACACGTCGGCGACGACGGTTCGTGTGCGTTACCTGACGAGCACGGGCGAAGTCGTCGAGAACCAGGCCACGATCGCCGCTGGTCGCCGCCATACGTTCTGGCCGCAGAACGACAACTCGAGCACGCTGTCGAGCGCCGAGTTCTCGACGGTCGTCGAAAGTCTGGACGCGGGGAAGCCCATCGTCGCCGAACGTGCGATGTACTTCGACCCGTCCGCCACCGGCAGCACATTCCAGAAGAGCGGCCACGACGCGCTGGGCGTGCCCGAGGCCAGCAAGACGTGGTACTTCGCCGAAGGGTTCACGGGCGGCAACGCGCAGACCGCGTTCGAGACGTTCCTGCTGCTCGCGAACACGAACAGCGCGGCGACGACGGCCACCGTCACCTATCAGCTGGACAGCGGCCAGGCGGTGACGCGCGACTACGCGCTGCCGCCGAACCAGCGCGTGACCGTGTGGGTCGATCAGGAGGGCCGCACGTTCGACCAGCGCCTGCGCGCCTCGTCCTTCGGGATCACGGTCGCCTCCGAGGCCCCGATCGTCGCCGAGCGCGCGATGTACTGGGGCACGCCGTCGGCTGGTGATCCGACCACGCCGAACTTCCCGTGGGTAGAGGGCCACGCGACGGCGGGCTCGCCGGTGTTGTCGGAGAAATGGGCGTTTGCGGAGGGCCGCGAGGGCGAGGACGCCTCCGCGCGGCCGTACAGCACGTTCTTCCTGCTGTCGAACCCGTCAGCATCGCCGATCACCGTGAAAGCGACGTTCGTCACCGAGGACGGCGGCGGCATCACGAGCACGGCGGTGATTCCGGCGCGCGGCCGCGTGAACATCTGGCCGACCGCCGGCCTGCCCGAGTTCACCGCGCTCGCGAATCGACGGTTCGCGACATTCCTCGAGAGCACCGGCGGCGAGCCGTTCGTCGCCGAACGCGCCATGTACCTGTTCACCGACTTCCGCAGCGGGCACGTGAACATGGGCACGCCGTGGTCGGGCACGATCGCGGCGCCGAGCCACGCGCCGACGTCGTTCACGGTGAAGAGCGTGGCGCCGAACCAGGTACGACTCAGTGGCGGCGAGGCCATCACGATTACAGGCACCGGTTTTTCCACCGACGCGGAAGTCACGTTCGACGGGCTGCCGATGACGGTAACCTCTGCGAACAGCACCCAGATCGTGGCGATCACTCCAGTGCGACCTGCCGCGACGGGGCTCGGCTCGGCGGGGGTCAGCACGCTGCGCGTCACGGCGCGCGGGGTCACCGCGCCGGCCGGCAACGTCCAGCGCGTGCTGCGCGTGCTCGCGATCGGCGACAGCTTCACCGAGGGCCAACTCGTGGAGCGCATCCCGATTCCGATGCCGCCCCCGGACCCGAACAACCCCACGCCGCCGAGCCCCGGCTACACGCAGGAGTACTCGTTCGCCGATCCCCCGTACCCCGAAGCGCTCGAGGCGCGGGTGCGGGCCGACGCGCAGTTCGGCGCGACAGCCGACGTGGACAACGAGGGCGTGTCGGGAGAATGCGCCTCGTTCAACGGCTGCTCGGGCAACCTGACGAGCGGCCTCGGACGCATCGGCCCGCTGACGACGGCGAAGAAGTACGACGTGGTCATCATCCTCGAAGGCTTCAACGACCTGAACGCAGGCGGCAACGTGGCGACGGCTGTCAACGCGCTGCGCACGATGGGACGCACGGCGAAGCAGAGCGGCGCCACGGTGCTCATGGGCCGCATCCACGTGATGCGTGCCGACATGTGGAACGCCATCCGCGAGATGGCGCTTGCCGAGCAGTTCCTCCGCGTGGACTTCGGCACGAGCGTCCAGATCGGCAGCGACGGCATCCACCCGACGCAGGACGGCTACGAAACGATGGCCGGCATCGCGTACGACGCCGTGAAGAGCGTCATCAAGTAGGAAGGCCGGGGACCGGGTAGCGGGTAGCGGGTATCGGGTATCGGTTGCCGACGCGCGGCCGTCGCGCTATCCTTACCGTTTCGGCGGCGCCGTGCGGCGCGGGCCGTGTGAACGACGCATGTTCCTCCGGGTCGCGCTCGCCATCCTGATCTGCGCCTGCGCGGTGGCGCCCGCCTGGGCACAGGGCGCCAGCACGTGGTTCCTCGCCGAGGGCGCGAGCAACGGCACCTTCGACCAGGACATCCTGATCGGCAACCCGTCGCCGGGCACGGTGACGGTCACCGTCAAGCTGCTGCCGGCACCCGACGCGCAGATCGCTCCCAACGCGATCCTCGAGAAGTCCTTCGCCGTCCCGGGCACGGGGCGTCTGACCGTCAACATCCGGCGCGAGTTTCCCGGACTGAATGGCGCCGCATCCGCCCAGGTCTCAGCTTCACAAGGCGGCGCACCCGCCGACATCGTCGTCGAGCGATCGATGTTCTTCCCGCTCGCGCCGACGCCGTTCGCGGGCGGCACCGGCGCGAGCGGCGTCACGGCACCGGCCACGCGCTGGATCCTCGCGGAGGGGTCGTCGGGCGTGTTCAGCACGTTCATCCTGATCGCGAACCCGGGCGCGACCGACGGCACCATCACCGCGCGCTATCTCAAGGGCGACGGCACCACGGTCACCGAGACGCGCGCAGTGCCGGCGGGCAGCCGCGCGACGCTGTGGCCGAGCACTCATCCCGACCTCGCCAATCAGGGGTTCTCGACGGTCGTCGAGAGCGACGTGCCCGTCGTGGCCGAGCGGGCCATGTACTTCGACGACCTGCGCAGCGGGCACGACGCGCTCGGCATCGCCGTGGCGCCCGGCGTCAACGGCCGCACGACGTGGTACTTCGCCGAGGGCTTCACCGGCGGCAACGCGCAGATCGCCTTCGAGACCTTCCTGCTGATCGGCAACGACAACGACCAGCCGGCCACGGTCACGGCCACGTACTTCCTCGACGCCGGCGCGCCGATCACGCGCGACTATACCGTCCTCCCGAGAAGCCGCTTCAACATCTGGACCGACGCCGAACTCGATGCCGCCGGCCAGCCGCTCCTGCCGAACACGGCGTTCTCGGTGCGCCTGGACAGCACGTTGCCGATCGTCGCCGAGCGGGCGATGTACTGGGGGACGCCGACGGCCGGCAATCCGACACAACCCGCTTTCCCGTGGAAGGAAGGCCACGTCGTCGCCGGCATCGAGGGGCCCGCCGCGAAGTGGGCGTTCGCCGAAGGACGCCAGGGACAGGACATCTCCGGCGCGACCTACGACAGCTTCTTCCTCGTCGTGAACCCGAATCCGGATGCCATCCAGGTGCGCGCGACCTGGGCCACCGAGGACGGCACGGGCTTCACCACCACCGTGACGGTACCTGGCAACACGCGGCAGAACATCTGGCCGGCGGCCGGCTTGCCCGAGTACGCGTTGCTCCAGGGGCGTCGCTTCGCCGTGTTCCTCGAGACGGTCGGCGGTCAACCGTTCGTCGCCGAGCGCGCGATGTACTGGAACGATTTCACCGGCGGCCATGCCAACGCGGGCGAGCCATGGACGGGCACGTTCGCCGCGCCCGCGCAGGCGCCCATCGACGTGAAGGTCACGAGCATGTCTCCGAGTTCGGGGCGGCTGTCGGGCGGGACGACCGTCACCATCGTCGGGGAGAACTTCGGCCCGAGCGCCGAGGTGTACTTCGGCGGCGTGCTCGTGGCGCCGACGTCGGTCGGGCCGACGTCGATCACCTTCACCACGCCCCTGCGAACGGCGCTCACGGGCTTTGGGGCGGCAGGCCCGACGCCGGTTGCGATCGTCACGCGCGGCCGCTACGTACGAGCGCCGAACTTCACGCGCTACTTCAGCGTGCTCGCGTTCGGCGACAGCCTCACCTGGGGCGTGTCGACGTACTACGTCGGTGGGCAGAAAGTGTCGGTACAGACACAGCGGCCATATCCGCGCGAACTGAAGGAGCGACTCGAAGGCGTGCCGCAGTTCGGGCCGTACGCGCTCGTGAGCAACGCCGGCTGGCCCGGGGAGTGGTTGACCGCGTCCGGGTTCAATGGGAGCCCCGGCGGCGTGTCGCGCGCCGCGCGCTGCACGGCAGGACAGGCCAACTGCTTCTACCCGCAGCCGGCCGACCCGCGAGACTACCTCGCACCGCACGACGCGATGGTGTTCCTCGAAGGCGTGAACGACCTGAACAACGGCATTGCGCCAGCCACCGTCACCAATCGGGTTCGCGACGTCGTCCTGGACGCGAAGGGGAAAGGCGTGCAGGTGCTGCTCCTGCTCTTCGGTCCGTACGGAATCGACCAGTCATCAGGCATGCCGGGTGCGAACGACGGCGCCGTCAGCAGCTTCAACAACCGACTGAACGCGCTGGCCGACGAGCAGGGTGTGAGCCGGGAATGGCTGTCGGCGCAGATGGGGCCCGACGGCCTGCACCCGTCCCAGACCGGCTACGACGAGATGGCCGAAGCGGTCTACCGCAAGCTCCTGACGATGTTCCCCCGCTAACCCTCACGCGGACTGGAAGACGGACCGCTGGGGACAGCGGACCCTACCTGACCCACAGGCGAGTTCCCAACAAGATGGCGAGGACGGCTCCGTAAGCGGCCGGTTCCCTGAGATCGTCGCCCTTCACGATCCACAGCAGGTGCACCACCCCGCACGCGGCCGCCACGTACACGAGTCGATGCAGCTGCGCCCAGCGCCGCCCGAGCCGACGGATCCAGCCCGTCGTCGAGGTGATTGCCAGCGGCAGCAGCAGCATGAACCCCGTGAAGCCGACGGTGATGTAGCGGCGCTTCGCGATGTCGTCGGCGATGGCTTGGGCGTCGAAGAACTGGTCGAGGACGACGTAGGTCGTCAGGTGGAGGCACACGTAGAAGAACGCGAAGAGCCCGAGCAGCCGTCGCCACTGGATGATGCCGTTCCACCCCGTCAGGCGCCGGATGGGCGTGACCGCCAGGCTCACGAGCAGCAGGCGCAGGGCCCACTGCCCGGTCTCGTCGGTGATGTCGTCGATGGGATTCGGACTGAGCCCGCCGAACAGCGCCCTGTATACCAGCCACGCCAGCGGCGCAAGACAGAGGATCCAGATCAGCGGCTTGAGTTGCCGCGGTGTCATGCGAGTTGGCATGGTGTGCGCTGACCGCCGGGCGACCTGTCCGGCGGAGTCTTGACGAACGCGGAGGCCCGGCGGCTTCGCACTGTAGAATCAGTGCAGTTGGTAGGGACGCCTCTCAGAGGCGTCCATCTCCGTGCCTAGCAGAGGCGTCCATCTCCGCGCCTAGCGGGGACCTCCATCTGCGCCAACGCAGCGTTCCCCGTTCGGCAGTCGATCGTACCCGGTACCCGGCACCCGATACCCGATACCCGCTACCCGCTACCCGCTACCCGAATCCCGAATCCCCAATCCCGAATCCCGAATCCCGAATCCCGAGTAGGCTGTACGCCACATGCTCGAAGCGCTCGCCGACCTGATCCAGCGCGCTGCCGATGCGCTGTTCGTGCCCTGGCTCCTCGTCCTGCTGTTCGGCACGGGCCTGTTCCTCACCATTCGCTACCGCGCCGTGCAGGTCCGCCGCCTCGGCGCGGCCTTCAGGTCGATGCTGTCGGCACAGGACGCGACTGCGTCCGGTGCCCTGAGTCCGTTCCAGGCCTTCATGACGGCGCTGTCGGGCACCATCGGCACCGGCAACATCGCGGGCGTCGCCACGGCGATCGTCTCGGGCGGGCCCGGCGCGCTGTTCTGGATCTGGGCCTACGGCCTGGTCGCCACGACCATCAAGTTCACCGAGGCGGTGCTCGGCGTCACCTGGCGCGAGGTCGGCGCCGGCACCATACGGTCCGGGCCGATGTACGCCTTGCGCGACGGGCTGCGGATGCCGTGGCTGGCGTCGACCTACGCGCTGGTCGCCGGCGTTGCGGCAATCTCGACGACGCCGTTCACGCAGCCCAACTCCATCGCGGTCGTGCTGAACAGCGAGCTCGGCATGCCGACGTGGGCCGCAGGGATCGGCATCGCCGTGCTCGTCTGGCTCGTCATCGTGGGCGGCATCGGCAGCATCGGCCGGGCGGCGGAGAAGCTCGCGCCGCTGAAGGTCGGTCTCTACCTGGGGGGCGGCCTCATCGTCATCGTCGCCTTCGCGGGAGAGATCCCGCGCGTCCTCGCGCTGGTGTTCGACGAAGCCTTCTCGATGCGCGCGACCGCCGGCGGTACGCTCGGCATCGTCGTGGCGATGCGCTACGGCCTCGCGCGAGGCATGTACGCCAACGAAGCGGGGTATGGCACGGCCTCGGTCGCCTACGGCACGGCGCGCAGCCGGAACCCGGAGCAGCAGGGGCTGCAGGCCGTGATGGAGGTGGTGATCGTCTCGTTCGTGACGTCGACGATCAGCGCGATGACGATCCTGCTCACCGGCGCGTGGCAGTCGGGTCTCACGAGCACGGCGGCAGTCGCCTCGGCCTTCGACGCCGCGATGCCCGGCGTCGGCGGCTACGTCGTCGCGCTCTGTGCGTTCCTCTTCGGTTACACGACGCTGATCGGCTGGGCCTTCTACGGCGAGCAGTTCTTCGAGTACCTGCTCGGACGTCCCGTCGCGCACTGGTACCGGTGGACGTACTGCCTGCTCATCCCGTTGGGAGCCATCGGGCGCGTGGAGGTCGTCTGGGCGTGGGGCGACCTGATGAACGCGCTGCAGATCTTCCCGAACATCATCGGCGTGATCGGACTCTCCGGGTTCGCCGCGAAGATTGCGCGGGGCCAGTCGGCGAAGTGACGGGCCATGGGCGTGGGCGTCGAACTCTCCACCCGTGCAGGCGTCGGGCCTCGTCCGGACGCTCGGTGGTGAACGCCCGCATGGACGTTGGCGTCGCACTGCCGTCCGACGCTCGGTGATGATCGCCCGCCGGACGGAGTCCGGCAGCTGCACCGATGAGGGGGCCGACCCGCCGGACGAAGTCGCGGTACCCCTATGAGCCGGGGCCGGCCATGAACGACTCGGTTACGGTTCGGTCGGCATGCGGCACGTACAGCGTGTAACCGTCGGCGCTCCCGATCTGCTCGAGCCGCAGCAGGTCGATCGCGAACGCCCGCAGGTCCGGCGGCGTGGCTGCGTCGTCGATCACCACGTACCCCAGTTTCGAGGCCAGCATGAAGCGATCGCGCGAGGCGAACGCCAGCCGCCGCTGCGGCTCGCTGAGGGGCGTGCCCGCCGGGTCGCTCAGCGCCGCCAACGCGTGGAGCACGGGATAGCGGCGGAGCAGCTGCCTCTGCTCGAGCGTCACGCGCGACAGGTACCCGCCGACCAGCCGCTTGCCGTGCGTGGTCTGCTGGTACTGCGTCAGCGGATTGAAGTTGCCGAGCGACGACGTGCCGTCACGCAGCCCGAACGGCAACGTGAGCACGCGGATGTCCGCGCGAGGGTCGGCCGCGATGCGGTGAAACACCGCCGGCGCGTCACCGGCGTAGAGCGTGCGCGGCACCGGCGACAGCTCGAACAACAGCAGCGCGGTGACGACACCGAGCAGGAGCCGGCGCCGATGCGGCCAGCGCTGCCCGAGTGCGGTGAGCGCGAGCGCGAACAGCAGGGCGACGAGCATCGCCGCCAGGACGACGAAGCGGGACGGCGAGCGTGCCAGCCCGATGATGGGCACGTAGCGGAGCACGGCCCACGGTCCCGGGATGTAGGTGTTGATGCCGGCCACGTGTACGAACGGCCCCAGAGCGAGCAGCGCGAACACCGCGGGCATCCACACCCAGCGCCGGCGTTCCGGCCGCCAGCCGTTCCACCATGCCGCGCCGATCACGGCGAGCGTCACCAGTGACATCGCGCCGGTGAGCTCGGCAAATCCATCGACGCGCTGCGACTCGATCCACGCCTTGAAGGGCGCCCCGAACAGCGGCGAGTTCGGGTTCGGCATGACGAACGCGAGCAGGTCCACGCCCGGCGGGCTGCTGCGCCAGTAGATCTCCGGCGTCGCGAGCCGTCCCTGCCACAGCCGGCCGCCGTATGCCACGAGCACCGGCGACAACAGGACCGCCGCGGTGGCGGCCATCAGCACGACGAGCCACGGGTGCGACGGCACGAACCGGTAGCGCCATTCGATGCGTGGTGCGAGGCGCAGGAGCGTGTAGGCGGTGAGCAGGACCGTCAACAGCAGCACCGGCGTGTACAGCGTCCGCATGCTGATACGGACCCCGGCGATCTCGATGAGGCCGCCCTCGACGGCAATCAGCACGACGAACGTCGCGACGATGATGGCAAGCCCGCCTGTCACACGCCGGGCGAAGACGAGGTGCGACGACGCGGGCGCGCGAGTCACGCGGCTCGCACTGGCAAGGACGAAGGTGCCGATCAACAGCGCGCCGTAGACCGCGTAGTAGATGTCGCAGAAGGCGGCCCACGCGAGCGTCGCGCCGATCGCGATCGCGTCGCGGGCCCGGCCCCGTTGTTCGCCCTTGACGAGCAGCAGCAGGAGCAGCGGCAGGGGTGCGGCGGCCACGAGCGAGAAGTGTCCGGTGGAGCGTGCCATCAGGACGGGTGAGAAGGCGAACGCGGCGCCCGCGAGCCATGACTCCCACGTCTTCCCGCAGAGCGCATGCGCGAGCCTGGCCATGCACCACGCGGTCAGCGTCATCATCGCCAGGTACACGATGTTGAACGCGCGCAGCAGCCCGAGCGGCCCGATCAGCGGGAACGCGAGGAGGTCCATGAACAGCGTGTAGTTGTGGAGCGTGAGGTCGACGGGCGGCGCGAGAGAGAGGATCGTGCCCGTCTGCAGCGGCAGGCGATGCTGCAGCACCTCGTGGCGGAAGACCCAGAGGTTCCAGACGTACACGCCGGTGTCGCCGGAGGGCGCGCCCGTCAGGTGGGTGCCGAGGTGCAGCGGCAACGGCCACGAGAACGCCACGGCAAGCGCTGCAAAGAGCGCAAGCCATGCCAGGGAAGTGCGGGCGGGGAGCACGTCGTTCGATGACCGGGAGTGGATGCTACCACGGCTGTTCTTACATCCTTAACAATCTCTTGACGTTCTTAGCTTTCGATAGCTCGAAGCCAGACCGGGGCGCGACGGCTACGTACCCGTAGCCGTCTGGCCCGGCTGCGACGCGGAGGGCCGTCCAACGGTACGTAGCCGTCGGGCCTGGCCCGACGGTCACCGCGCGCACCGTTTCGTCTCTTGATCGCCCCCGCCCCTCGGCGTAGCATCGACGGCACGATGTCCGGAACACTGGCGCGTCTGTCGGGCAACAAGGATCAGGCGCTCCAGGACGCGCTCGGGCATCTCGCGCCGGAGTCGCGCTCGGCGCTGGCCCTGCCCGTCCCCGAGAGCGCGCGCGGCGCGCACGCGCAGATCGGCGCCGACAAGGTCGTCACCGCCGTGCGCCACATCCCTGCGCAGCCGGCGCAGTACGCGCCGTGGCCCGAGGCCGTCGCGCCGCAACTGGTGGACGCGCTCCGTGCGCGCGGCATCGAGCAGCCCTACACCCACCAGGCCGCCGCCATGGCGCACGCGCTCGCCGGACGGCACGTCGTAGTCGTCACGCCGACCGCATCCGGCAAGACGCTCTGCTACAACGCGCCCGTGCTGAGCACCGTCCTTGTCGAGCCCGGCGCGCGGGCGCTGTACCTGTTCCCCACGAAGGCACTGGCGCAGGACCAGCTGGCGGAGTTGCAGGGGCTTGCCCAGATCGTCGGCGCTGCGGCGGAGCGCGAGATCGGCGTCTTCACCTACGATGGCGACACGCCCAACGACGCGCGTCGTGCGATCCGGGCCCGGGCCAGCGTGGTGTTGAGCAATCCCGACATGCTGCACGCGGGTGTCCTGCCGCATCACCCGCGGTGGGCGCGGCTCTTCGAGAACCTCCGCTACATCGTCATCGACGAACTACACGCCTACCGGGGCGTGTTCGGCAGCCACCTCGCCAACGTGCTGCGGCGGCTGCAGCGGATCTGCCGGCACTACGGCTCGAACCCGACGTTCATCTGCACGTCGGCCACGATCGCCAACCCGAAGGCGCTCGCCGAGCAGCTCACCGAGCAGCCGTTCGAGCTCGTGGCCGAGAGTGGCGCGCCGCGCGGCGAGAAGTTCTTCGTGCTGCTCAACCCGCCGGTGGTCAACAAGGCACTCGGCATCCGCCGGTCGTACCTGTCGGAGGCGAGACGCGTCGCGCTGGAGTTCCTGCGGCGCAACCTGCAGCTGATCGTCTTTGCCCAGAGCCGGCTGGCGACCGAGATCCTGACCACGTACCTGAAGGACGCGTTCCAGGGTCCGCCGGGCGCGACCGAGGCGGTGCGCGGCTATCGTGGCGGCTACCTGCCGCTGCGTCGCCGCGAGATCGAGCGCGGGCTGCGTGAGGGCGACGTCCGCGCCGTCGTGTCGACCAACGCGCTGGAACTCGGCATCGACATCGGCGCGCTCGACGTGTGCGTGATGGCCGGCTATCCCGGCACGATCGCCTCGACGTGGCAGCGCGCAGGTCGTGCGGGACGCCGATCGGGGCGTTCGGCGGCGGTGCTCGTCGCGTCGAGCGCCCCGCTCGATCAGTTCATCGTGCGGCATCCGTCCTACTTCTTCGAGGCGACGCCGGAGCATGCCCTTGTCAACCCGGAGAACCTGCACGTCCTGCTGAACCACGTCAAGTGTGCGGCTTTCGAGTTGCCGTTCCAGGAGGGCGAGCGCTTCGGCCGGACCCCCGTCAGCACCGACGAGGTCCTGCAGGTGCTCGACGAGGAGGGCTTCGTCCACCTCGCCGACGGGCAGTGGAACTGGACCCATGAGTCGTACCCTGCCGACGCGATAAGCCTTCGCGCCATCACCTCCGACAACTTCGTCATCGTCGACGTGACGGAAGGGTCGCGCGTGATCGGCGAGACCGACTACACGAGCGCGCTCTCCACGCTCCACGAGAAGGCGATTTACATTCTCGAGGGCGCGCTGTTCCAGGTGGAGCGGCTCGATGTCGAGGGCCGCAAGGCGTACGTTCGCAGCGTCGACTGTGACTACTACACGGACGCGATCACCTACACGAAGGTGAACGTACTGGACGAAGCCGAGACCAGCCTCGGCGAGCTAGGGAGGGCCGGCTCTCCGAGCCCGGCCGAGGACGTCGCCGGCGGGGCCGGCTCTCCGAGCCTGACCGACGACGATGTCGCGCAGACGGCCCCGGTCGGAGAACGGGCCCTACCAACCCCTGATGCGCTCGTTCCGCAACCGAATCGCTCGGCGCGCTCCCACGGCGACGTGCACGTCGTGTCACGTGTCGTCGGCTTCAAGAAGATCCGCTTCTACACGAACGAGAACGTCGGCTCCGGCGACCTCGATCTGCCCGAACAGCAGATGCACACGACGTCGTACTGGCTGACCGTGCCGCGCGCGGTCCTGCTCGAGGTGCCGTACTCGCCCGACGACCGTCGCGACGGCGTGAGCGGCCTCGCGTACGCGATGCACTCGGTGGCGCAACTGCTCCTGATGTGCGATCGTCGGGATCTCGGCGTGTCGGTCGACACCGGCACCGGCGAAGCCGCCGTTGGCGGGCGCCCCACGGCGCCGGCCACGGGTGATGCCGACGCGCACGTGTTCCTGTACGACAACTACCCGGGCGGCATCGGCTTCAGCGCGCCGTTGTTCCGCATGCACGACGCGCTGCTCGCGCAGACGCAGGCGCTCATCGGCAGTTGTCCGTGCGAGGTGGGCTGCCCGTCGTGTGTCGGCCCGGTGGGCGACATCGGACCGCGATCCAAGCGCGTCGCGCTCGATCTGCTCGCGCGGCTGCAGTCGGTGCCGGCTGCGGCGGCCGACGACGTGCCCTTCTGACCCGCTCGTTCTGCGATGGCGTCCTCCACGCTTTCACGGCTGCGCGACATCGCCCGCGGCCCATCGTCGTCAGGCGGCTCCACGCCACCGCGTCGCGAGTTGACGTATGAACCCGTCGATGCCGACGGGCTGCCACTCGATAGCCGCGTTGTCGAGGAGGCGTCGTCGAGCGCCGTGCCCGAGGGGGCGCGGCTCGCGCAAACGGCGCACGGCGCCTGCCTCGTGGTCGAGCACCTCTACCAGCCCGATCGCAGCCACGGTCGCGTGCGCGTGCACGAATGTGGCGGCGTCCGCATCGACGAGACGCTCGATCTGCTCGCGGGGCGCCGGTTGCGTCCGGATGGCCACGACGTGTGTCCGTCGCGCCTCGTCTACTTCGATCTCGAGACGACGGGCCTCAGTGGGGGCGCCGGCATGATCGCGTTCCTTGCCGGCGTGGGCGAGTGGACGCCCGACGGCTTCCGCACCACCCAGTTCCTCCTGCCCTCGCATGCCGCCGAGCGCGCCATGCTGCACGCGCTCAACGACTATCTCGGCGACGATGCGGTGCTCGTGACCTACAACGGGCGCACGTTCGACGTGCCCGTGATGGAGATGCGCGGGGAAATGCAGCGCGTGCCTCAGGTCGTGTGCGACATGCCGCACCTCGACATGCTGCATGCGGCGCGACGGCTTTGGCGCGCGTCCGAGGAGGGTGACCGCTCGTGCCGGCTCACGCGCCTCGAGGAATCGGTGCTCGGCGTCGGTCGCGTTGGCGACGTCGGCGGGTTCGAGATCCCCGCGCGATACTTCCAGTTCCTTCGCGGCGGCGGCGCGCACGTGCTCGAGCCCGTGCTGCTGCACAACAGGCTCGACCTGCTCTCGCTGGCGGCGCTGACCGCGCATGCGCAGCGGCTCGTGTGCGATGGTCGCGAGGCGCCGCCGTCAGGCGCAACCGCGTACGGGCTCGGCGCGTTGTACGAGCGGGCGGGGTGGCTCGACGCGGCCGAGACGTGCTACCGCGCCGCGGCCGACGACCATTGGCAGACGCGCGACGTGCGACGGGGTGCGGCGCGCGCGCTTGCGCGGCTCCTGCGGCGTCAACGCCGGTACGAGGACGCGGCGGCGGCATGGCAGCAGCTGCTGCAGCTTGGCGGCCGGCCGCAGTTGCTTCGGGAGGCGCGGGAAGCGCTGGCAATCCACCACGAGCACCGTGACGGACGGCTCGAGGAAGCAAGACGCCACGCGGCGGCGGGCATCGAGCAGGCGATTGGACGGGGAGAGCGGGAGCAGTTCAGCCGGCGACTGGCCCGGCTCGAGCGCAAGCTTGCGCGAGCCGTCCCGGCGGCGCCGCTCTGGAACGAGTGAGGGTGCTGTCCCGCCTTCGGGGCCATGCGATGGACGGCCACGATGCGGAGCCAGCGGACGCGTCGAGCCTAGGCGGACGCGCCCTTCTTGGCCTTCTCGGCGGCCTTGCGGGCAGCGACGGTGGTCGCGCCGAACTTGCGGGTGAAACGCTCCACGCGTCCCTCGGTGTCGACCAGCTTCTGGCGCCCCGTGAAGAACGGGTGGCAGTTGCTGCAGATCTCGAGGTGCAGGTCCTTCTTGGTGGAGTGGGTCTTCCAGGTCGCGCCGCAGGCGCACCGGGCTTCGACCTCGTGGTACTCAGGGTGGATGTTGGGCTTCATTGATGTGGCTCCTTGGCGAGCAGCCAAACCCAAAGCTTAGCACATCGAGCGCTGAGGCGCGCCCGGGGGACGCGTCCCGCCACAGATGTGCCTGCGCCGACGGCTCGGATGCGTGCGCCGACCAAAGGGTGCGGCCGGATGGAACTCGACGTGCCTACGGCCCGGCTTGGAACTTGCTTGGTCGTAGTGCAGGACGAGCCCTCGCGGGCGGACCACACCGGGGAACCGGCGGATCCGCGCCGGGTTCCCGCATCGGCGATCACGATACTGTTCGTGCGCTGACGGATGTGTGAGGGGCCCCTGGAGTTTCCGATGCTGCGTCGAGTGATCCTTGGATGTGCCCTGTCGGTGGCCACGGCCGCCAGCGCCGTTGCCGGCACGATCGGGCCGCAGGCCGCGGGGCTGCCCTACGGCTTCATGTATTCGCCGTCCTCGTCGCCGTTCGAGGCGTTCGAGTGGACGCCGCTCGACTTCGCGGCGTTCTCGGCATACGGCGGCGACTTCGCCAACGTGCGCAAGCCGGTCACGCCCATCTACTTCTTCGAGGAGCCGATCGTCCCCGCGCAGCCGCAGGGACCGGAGGACGAGCAGGGCGCGATGCTGATGATGGGGATGCCGTTCTTCGAGGGCATGCCGAGCGCGTCCGAGGCGCGGATGGCGTTCAGCATGATGGCCGTCCCGCCGGACGATCCCGAGGAGAATGGCGTGCCCGAACCAGGAACGCTGGCCCTGATCGGACTCGGCCTGCTCGGCGCCTCCGCGCGCCTGCGACGGAGCCTGAAGCGCGCGAACCACTGAGCTGTGGGCGTACGGCAAGGCGATCGGTGTGCGCTCGGGCGCCGTTCGCAGCCGGTCAGGATGTTGTCCCTCGAGGACAACATCTTGGCCGACCGTTCCTGTCAGCTCGCGGGCCGACTGACAAACCTGTCAGCAACGCCTGTTACCGCTGACGCCGCGCGAAGAGCCCGCGGGTCGCCGCCGCCGCGAGATTATTCGGCCAGGCGCGGACTTTCCGTCCTTCCTCCTCCGTCCTTCGTCCTTCGTCCTTCCTCCTTCGTCCTCCGTCCTTCGTCCTTCCTAGGGAATCACGTGCGTCCGGTCCCACCGGTGCCGGCGCAGGGTTGCGAGCAGACCTTCTCCCAGCCGCCGGCCGTCGGACACGGCGGTGTTGCTCGCCACGTGTTCCGCCTTGCGCATGCCGGGGATCGTCGTCGAGACCGCCGGATGCTCGATGGCGAAGCGCAGCGCGAGTTCCGGGAGCGTCATGCCGGCGGGCACGTCTTCCGCGATGCGATCCACCCGGTCGAGCGTCTCGCGCAGGCTCTCGGGTGTGAAGTAGAGGCTGCGCCAGTCGCCGGCAGGGAAGGTCATGTCGCGGGTCATCTTCCCGCTCAGGCTGCCCTCGTCGAGTGGCACGCGGGCGATGATCGCCACGTCGAGGCGCTGCGCCGCGGGGAACAGCTCGTCCTCCGGACTCTGGTCGAAGAGGTTGTAGACGACCTGCACCGCGTCGACCTTGCCGGTCTCGAGCGCCTCGAGCACGTTTGCCGGTTCCCACCGGTTGACGCTGATGCCGAAGCCCTCGATCTTGCCGGCCTTCTTCAGGTCCTCGGCGGCTCGCTGCCACCCCTCGTCGGCAGCCCACGAGTCGTCCCACACGTGCAGCTGCTGCAGGTCGATGCGCTCGACCCCGAGGTTGCGCAGGCTGTTCTCGGTCATCTCGACGATGTAGTCGTACGGGAAGACCTCGGCGATGGGCGTGCGGGAGGTGCCGGGCCACTCGCGGTTCTTCGGCGGCACCTTCGTGGCCACGTACAACTTGCGGTCGCCGTGCGCGCGGAGCGTCTGCCCCAGCAACTGCTCGCTGTGGCCCTCACCGTACGCATAGGCGGTGTCGAAGAAGTTCACGCCGGCAGCCACCGAGCTGTCGAGCGAGGACAGCGACTGCGCATCGTCGCTGCCGCTCCAGCCGCCCATGCCCCACATGCCGTAGCCGATCTCCGACACCTGCCATCCGAGTCGCCCGAAGCGTCGCGTCTGCATGGAGGGATGGTAGATCACAAATCACAGTCGGCTTGCCTCGCCGAAGCCTGGCGAAGGCGGGCCTTCGTCGGGCCGGCCTTCGGCCTTCGTCATCCGGTCTGCGGGCTTGCGGGGCACGTTTGCAGGGACGGCCGTCGCGGTCGTGCAGCGGTAAAGCAAAGGCCGCCCGATGTCTCGAGCGGCCTCGTCGCGCTTCTGCACTGCCCTCCGCGTCACGGGCGGGGCGCGTTCGGCAAACGCGCCGGTACCCGGTACCCGGTACCCGG
>JAEYZV010000020.1 GCA_023427865.1 Acidobacteriota bacterium | reverse complement strand
CTGATGGACCGGCGGCACCTGTGGATCCGGTCGCAGCGTCAGCAGGCCGTGCTGCGGCTGCGCCACGAGGTCATCGATGCCGTGCGGGACTTCTTCAACAGCCGCGGCTTCATCCTCGCCGATACGCCGATCTTCACGCCGTCGGCGTGCGAAGGCACGACCACGCTGTTCCCGGTCCAGTACTTCGAGGACACGACGGCGTACCTGACGCAGAGCGGGCAGCTGTACAACGAGGCCAACGCGATGGCGCTCGGCAAGACGTACTGCTTCGGTCCGACGTTCCGCGCCGAGAAGAGCAAGACCCGTCGGCACCTCACCGAGTTCTGGATGGTGGAGCCGGAGGTCGCCTATGCCGACCTCGACGACACCATGGCGCTCGCCGAACAGCTGGTGGCCTCTGTGGTGGCCCGCGTGCTCGACGCGCGAGCGCCGGAGCTCGCGCAGCTCGAACGCGACACCTCCAAGCTGGAAGCCGTGAAGACGCCGTTTCCGCGCATCTCGTACGACGAGGCCATCGAGCGCCTGAAGGGCGCGGGCCAGCCGGTCGAGTGGGGCGGTGACTTCGGCGGGACCGACGAAACCGTGCTCTCCGGGCAGTTCGACCGTCCGGTGCTCGTGCACCGCTACCCCGCCGCGGTCAAGGCGTTCTACATGAAGCCGGACCCCGCACGCCCCGACCTCGCGCTCTGCGTCGACATGCTGGCGCCGGAAGGCTACGGAGAGATCATCGGCGGCGGTCAGCGCCTCGACGATTACGACCTGTTGCTGCAGCGGATCAAGGAACACGAGCTGCCGCAGGAGGCGTTCGAGTGGTACCTCGACCTGCGCCGCTACGGCTCGGTGCCGCACGCCGGGTTCGGCATGGGCATCGAGCGGGTCGTGTCGTGGATCTGCGGACTCGAGCACGTGCGCGAGACCATCCCGTACCCGCGGATGCTCTACCGGCTGTATCCGTGATTGCCGAATTGCGGATTTGCAGAAGTTCACCACCCGGGCACGCGTCGATGGTTGGTGGTGCTGCTGCAGTGCCTCGAACGTCTGAAATCGTGAAATTGTGAAATTGTGAAATTGCCAGCATGAAGATCGGACTCGTCTCCCTCGGCTGCCCCAAGAACCTCGTCGACTCGGAGGTCATGCTGGGCCTGGCCGAACGTGCCGGGCACGTGCTCACGGGCGAGGCGGCCGACGCCGACGTCCTCATCGTGAACACCTGCGCGTTCATCGACGCGGCCAAGCAGGAATCCATCGACGCCATCCTCGAGATGGCGCAGCACAAGACGAGCGGGCGCGCCAGGCGCCTCGTCGTCACCGGCTGCCTCGCCGAGCGCTATCGCGACGAACTTCGCCAGCAGATCCCCGAGATCGACGCCGTGCTCGGGACCGGCGAGGTGGACGCCATCGTCGGGGCCATCGAACCGCCTCCGCCCACGGACCCGGGCGCGCCGAGCGTCGAAGGCGGCGCTGATTCAGCTCGGCCACTGGGGTTGTTCACCCGTGGCGCCGACGGCTCGCCGCAGAAGGTGGCACGTCAGGGGGCGCGAAGCGACAGCGCTGAAGCGCCGGAGGCGCAACGGCGGGCCGCCAGGCACCGCGACTCGGACACGCCGCTGCCGACGTATCTCTACGACGCGACAACGCCACGCCGTCTCACGACGCCGGGACACTACGCGTACCTGAAGATCGCGGAAGGCTGCGACTACAACTGCGCGTTCTGCATCATCCCGAAGCTGCGCGGCGCCTACAGGAGCCGCGAGGAGGCCTCGGTGGTGGCCGAAGCACGCGCCCTGGCCGCCCGGGGCGTGAAGGAGCTCCTCCTGGTGTCGCAGGACACCACGTTCTACGGCATCGACCGCGACCGGCAGGATCGCGGCGCACTCGCCCGACTGCTCCGCGCGCTCGACGCGATCGAGGGGCTCGAGTGGATTCGGCTGCTGTACCTCTACCCCACCACGATCACCGCCGAGACGATCGAGGCGATGGCCGCGTGCCGCAAGGTCGTCCCCTACGTCGACCTGCCGCTGCAGCACGCCTCCAACGCGATGCTGAAGCGGATGCGGCGACCCGGTACGCGGAAGAGCTACGAAGCCCTGCTCGCCAACCTGCGTCACGCGCTGCCCGACGTCACGCTGCGCACGACCTTCGTCGTCGGCTTCCCGGGCGAGACCGAGGCGGACGTCGACGAGCTCGTGGACTTCGTGAAGACCGTGCGGTTCGATCACGTGGGCGTGTTCACGTACTCCCATCAGGAGGGCACGGCGGCCGCCGAGCTCACCGACGATGTGCCGGAGGCCGAGAAACGCCGGCGGCAGCGACGGGTGATGCAGGCGCAGCAGCGCGTCGTGGCGCGTCGGCAGAAGTCGCGCGTCGGCGAGCGCGTGCGCGTGCTGGTGGACGGCCCCTCGCGGGAGCACGAGCTCGTGCTGCAGGGGCGGCTGCCAGGGCAGGCCCCCGACGTGGACCCGGTCGTGTACTTCACCGACTGCGATCCGGCCGAGTACCCGGCCGGCACCTTCGTGGACGCCGAGATCGTCGACGCGTCGGGCTACGACCTGATCGTCCGTCCCGTCGAAGTCCTGGCAGGGGCGCCTCTCTGAGACGTCCGGTCACCTCGCGGCGCGAAGACCTCCGCCACCAAGGTCATCGGACATTGCCGCACCCGAACCCTCCGTGGTACAGTCCACGATTGGAGTTCAGGCTACCCTTCCGGAGTGGGCCGCTTTGCCCACTCTTTGTGTTTCAGGGGTGGCTTTCTCGTCGACTGTGACAACCGATACGCGCCTTGAGCGCGTCCGGACGGCGGCCGAACGGGTTGCCGGATCCTGCGGGCTCGACATCTTCGACATCCAGCTCAGGCGGGAGTCGAGTGGCTGGGTGCTGCGCGTGGTCATCGATCGACCGCTGCAGCGAGATGCCGACGGTGCCGTGGTCGTGGAGGCGCCGGAACAGTCCATCAGTATCGAGGACTGCCAGCGGGTGAGCACGGACCTGAGCACGATTCTCGACGTGGAGGACGTGCTCGACCACGCCTATACCCTCGAGGTGTCGTCCCCCGGGCTCGATCGCCCGCTGCGCCACGCCGATGACTATCGGCGGTTCAGCGGCCGACTGGCCAAGCTGGTGGTGCCGGCCGGGATCGAGGGCCAGACGCATTTCGAAGGCCGGATTGCCGGTGTGGAGGACGAGGCCGTCGTCCTGCAGGTGGGGCGCCGCAAGGAGCGGCGGATCCCGCTTGCGGAGATCAGCCGGGCCCGCCTCGAGGTGGAGTTCTAGACGCGATGAGTACCAACCCGCTCGTGCAATCGATTGAGACCCTCGCCAAGGAGCGAGGCATCGATCCGGACATCGTGATCACGGCC
>JAEYZV010000507.1 GCA_023427865.1 Acidobacteriota bacterium | reverse complement strand
ACCCCAGCCGACCATGAGCACACTGAACGTTCCGGCGCACGGCGCCTTCGACCTCCTCTCGCTCGGCGCCATCATCCACCGCCTCGATCCGGGCCGCGTGCCGTTCCGCAAGGCCACCACGCTGCAGGTCCACGTCAGCGGCGGTGAGTTCAACGTTGCCGCGAACCTGTCGGACTGCTTCCGGCTGCGGACTGCCGTGGCGACCGCGATGGTGCGTTACCCGGTGGGCGACCTCATCGCCGAGCGCGTGCGCGCCATGGGCGTGACGCCGTTCTACAAGTACTTCGACCACGACGGCGCGCGTGGTCCGAACATGGCGACCGTGTACAGCGACCAGGGCATGGGCGTGCGGCCTCCGGTCGTCTTCTACAACCGCGCCAACGAGGCCGGCGCGCTGCTGAAGCCGGGCGACTTCGACTGGGCGGCGATCTTCGGCCAGGGCGTCCGCTGGTTCCACAGCGGCGGCCTGTTCGCCGCCCTCTCGGAGACCACGGCGGAGGTGATCATCGAGGCGATGCAGGCCGCCAAACAGGCGGGCGCGATCGTGTCGTTCGACCTCAACTACCGCGAGAAACTCTGGAAAGCGCAGGGTGACGTCAGCCGCGCCCCCAAGGTCTTCTCCCGCATCGTCGAGCACGTGGACGTGCTCGTCGGCAACGAGGAGGATCTCCAGAAGGCGCTCGGCGTGAAGGGACCAGACGTCCAGAAAGACTCCGCGCTCGATACGACCGCCTTCTTCGACACGATCCAGCAGGTCGTCGAGCGCTACCGCAACATCCGCGTCGTGGGGACGACCTTGCGGGAGGTGCACTCGACGAACCGCCACAGCTGGTCTGCCGTCGCATGGTTCGACGGCGAGCGTGTCACGGCGCCGACGATGCAGCTCGAGGTGCTCGATCGGGTCGGCGGCGGCGACGGATTCGCGTCAGGACTCATTTACGGACTGCTGACCGGAGAGTCGCCGGAACAGGCCGTGCGTCTCGGGTGGGCGCACGGCGCGCTGATCACGACTTTCCCGGGCGACACGACGATGGCGACCGTGGAGGACGTGAAGGCGCTCGCGAAGGGCGTGTCCGCGCGGATTCAGCGGTAGGCGCCGTCGTTCTTCCGGCGCGTGTTCCGGCGGCGCACGGGGGTGGCGCCCGTGCAGTACCGGCGCGTGTTCGCCCCTGCGCGGGTGCCGCCGGTCACCAATGCGTCAGGGAGCCGTCCGGGCGCGTGAACACGTTGCGGCGTCCCGGTTCGGTCACCTCGCCGATCTGCGTCAGCCGCGCCAGGTCGACGGTCACGCCGAGACCGGCCCGATCGTTCGGGTAGACCTTGCCGTTCCTGAAGTCCACGTACTCGGGCAGGTACTCGATCTTCCGGTCGCCATGGTTGTACTCGAGCATGACCGGGCCCGAGAACGTGGACAGGCAGTTGACGAGCGCCGCGGTGGCAATCGGCCCCGTGAAGTGCGGGACGATGCCGACGGCGTGCGTCTCGCAGATCGCAGCGATCTTCATCAACTCGGTCACGCCGCCCACGTTGGGCAGCGTGGCCCGGATGAAGTCGATGTCGTGGTTCTCCACGAGGCGGTTGAAGTCCCAGCGCAGGCCCCACTCCTCGCCGTGCGTCAGCGGGACGGTCGTCATCTGCCGCAGCTTCGGGATGTCCATCAGCGCGTGCTCGTCGCGCACGGGGTCCTCGACGAAGAACGGGCCGAACGGCTCCATGGCCTTGCAGGCACGCAGGGCGTCGTTGAGGTCGAAGCGCTGGTGCAGGTCGATGCACCAGTTGCCGTCGGGCCCGATGGCCTCGCGCACGTCGCGGCAGTCCTGCTCGATCCTGCGGACGGCGGCGCGGGTGTCGAAGACGCTGCCGATCGGCACGTCGCCTGCGCCCATCCGGAACGCCCGGTATCCCGCTTCCATCGTCGCGCGCGCCCGCTCCTTCAGGCTGAGCGGCGTGTTCGGCGGCGTGCCGGCCGGCCGCGCCCCGCCGGTCGCGTAGCACTCGCAGTAGTCGCGCGTCAGGCCGCCGAGCAGTTCGTGCAGCGGCAGGCCGCGCGCCTTGCCCTTGATGTCCCACAGCGCGAGGTCGAGGGCGCCGAGAGCGTGCGTCTTTTCGCGACCGGGCGGGTAGAACCAGGCGATGTACGCCTCCTGCCAGATCGCTTCCGTCCTGAACGGGTTCTTGCCGACGAGCGTGCCCGCCACCTGTTCGAGCGTGTCCTTCGCGCCGCCCTCGCCGATGCCGGTGATGCCGATGTCGGTCTCGACGGTCGCGATCATGTTGCTCTGGTTGAAGAGCGGATTCAGGTCGGGCGGCCGGTAGATACGGACGCGCGTGACCCTGGCCTTCGGCAGCGCCGCCTCGACGCGGTGCGGGCGCAGGGCGGCCACGGCCGGGGCCGCCGCGAGCGCGGTGAGAAACGTGCGTCTGTTCATCGACGGGCCTCCTCGTGGAACGCGCCGTGACGATACCGCATATATCCTTACGCGCGAGCATGTTCCTGTCGGGTGTGATCGAAGGGTTCTATGGACCGCCATGGACGGTCGCCGAACGCGCGGCGCTGTTCGGGACCATGGCCGCCTCCGGGTTGAACACGTACCTGTACTGCCCGAAGGACGATCTCCATCACCGGGCCGCCTGGCGCGAACCCTATGGCGCCGCCGATGCGGTCATGCTGGGCGACCTCGTTGCCTCGTGCCACGCGCGTGGCGTGCGGTTCCTGTACGGCATCGGGCCCGGACTCGACATCCGCTACGGCGACGCTGCCGATCGCCGCACTCTCCACGAGCGCTGCGAGCAGATGCTGGCAGTTGGCGTGGACGGCGTCGCGCTGCTGTTCGACGACATCCCCGACCGCATTGCGCCAGCCGACCTCCAGCGATGGGGATCGCTCGCCGCCGCACAGGCCGACGTCGCCAACGAGCTGTTCGCCTCACTGCGCGACCGCAAGGCCGACCTGCTCGCGTCGTTCTGCCCGACGGCCTACTGCGGCCGGATGGCGTCGGCACACCTCGGTGGCGAAGGCTATCTCGGAGCACTCGGCGCGTCACTCGACCCGTCGGTGGACGTCTTCTGGACCGGCCCGGAGATCGTCTCCAGGGAGATCACGGTCGATCACGTCCGCGAGATCGCGAGCCTGCTGCGGCGCCCGCCGGTCATCTGGGACAACCTGCACGCCAACGACTACGACGGGCGGCGCATGATCCTCGGGCCGTACTCGGGGCGTGTGCTCGCGCTGCGAGGCGAGGTCCGAGGCATCCTCACCAACCCGAACACCGAGTACCCGCTCAACCACATGGCCGTCCGGACGCTCGCGGCGTTCCTGCGATGCGGCGACGTCGGGTGGGATGCACGGGAGGCGTACATCGAGGCGTTGCGCGAATGGCAGCCTGCGTTCGAGACAGTCGCCGGGCCGGTGGCGCTCGACGACCTGGCGCTGCTCGCCGATTGCTACTACCTGCCGTACGAGGAGGGCCCGCGCGCCGAGGAGCTGTTGGCACGCGCGCGCCTGGCACTCACCGATCACTCGCCCGACTGGCGCGCGCAGGCGGCGGCGTTCCGGGACGAGGCGCTCGTGCTGCGGGATCTCTGCACGCGGCTGGCGACGATGCGTAACCGTGCGCTGTTCCATGCGTTGAGCCGGCGCGTGTGGGACCTCCGCGAGGAGCTCGACCTGCTGGTGCGCGCCACCGAAGCCCGCCTGCACGACGGGTCGGGCGTCGTGCGCGTCCGCTCCGACTTCCACCTGCCGCGCACGTTCCGCGGCGGCACCGTCGCACGCCTGCAGCGATTGCTCGTGCAGCACGCGGACGGCACGTTCACTCCAGGGATGGAGCAGGCGGAGCCATGACCGAGGGCGCGATGGAGCCTCGCATCCGGCTCGCGACGCCTGGCGACCGGGCCGGCGCCTACCATGTGTGCCTCAAGACCGGAAATGCCGGTGACGATGGCGAGCCCTTCTACCGTGAGGATCCAGACGCGCTGGGACGGCTGTTCGTCGGACCGTATCTCGCCTTCGAGCCGGACCTGAGCCTGCTGCTCGAGGACGCGGGCGGCATCTGCGGGTATGCGCTCGCCGCGCTGGACTCGCACGCGTTCTACGACCGTTACGAGCGTGAGTGGCGCCCCAAGCTCGTCGCCCGCCACCCGGAACCCACGGGCGATCCGTCGGCGTGGACGCGCGTGCAGCAGGCGTACAGCTGGTACCACAATCCGGACTATTTCTGCCCGGAGCCGTACGACTCGTACCCGTCGCACCTGCACATCGACCTGCTGCCGCGCGTGCAGAGTCGGGGGTTCGGCCGCCGGATGATGCAGGCGTTGATGGATCGGCTGCGCGACAAGGGATCGCCCGGCGTCCATCTCGGCCTGTGGGCGCGTAACGCGCGGGCGTACGCGTTCTACGAGCGACTCGGATTCCGCGAGCTGGCGCGGGTCGGCAGCGACGAGGACGGCAGCATCTACATGGGCCGCTCGCTCGCGTAGGCAGAGCGCGCGCTCCGCACGCGGCACGTGATCGGTAGGGCCGGCTCTCCGAGCCCGGCCGGCAGGAGTGAGAGCAGATGACATCGACGTTGGCGTTGTTTGGCGGCACACCCCAGCGCAGGGCGCCGTTCCCGTCGTGGCCGGTGTTCGACGAGCGCGACGAGGCACGCCTGCTGCGCGCACTTCGCAGCGGCGCGTGGGGCCGACTGCAGGGCAGCGAGGTCGCCGAGTTCGAGCAGCGCTTCGCCGCCATGCACGGCTGCCGGCACGGCATCGCCGTCGTGAACGGCACCGTGTCCCTGCGCATCGCCCTCATCGCCGCCGGACTTCAGGCCGACGATGAAGTGATCGTGCCCGCCTACACGTTTCTCTCCACCGCCAGCGCGGTGGTGGAAGCCAACATGGTGCCGGTGTTCGTCGACGTGGATCTGGACACCTTCAACATCGATCCCCTCGCCGTCGAGACCGCGATCACCCCACGCACGCGCGCCATCGTCCCCGTGCACTTCGCGGGGCAGCCTGCCGACATGGACGCCATTCAGGCGATCGCCGACCGGCACGACCTGTTCGTGCTCGAGGACGCCGCCCACGCGCACGGCGCGTCACACAACGGCCGACCTGCGGGTTCGCTCGGCGCGGCGGCGTCGTTCTGGGTCCAGTCCAGCAAGAACCTGACGTCCGGCGAGGGCGGCATCATCACCACCAACGACGACGGGCTCGCGGCCATGTGCCGGTCGATCCACAACTGCGGACGCGTGCCCGACGGCATCTGGTACGAGCACCACGTCATTTCCGCGAACTACCGTCTTGGCGAGTTCCAGGGTGCGGTCCTGAACACGCAACTCGACCGGCTGGAGTCCCAGACGCGCACTCGCGACACGAACGGACGTCACCTGGCCGCGCGGCTCGCGGCGCTTCCCGGCATACACCCGCAGGCGCGTCCGGCCTCGTGCACACGCCACAGCCAGCACCTGTTCATGCTGCGCGTCGTCAAGGACGAATTCGGCGTCGCGCGTGAGGACCTGTTGGCCGCGCTCCAGGCGGAAGGCATCCCGTGCAGCGGCGGGTACGGCTATCCGCTGCCGGAGCAGCCGCTGTTCAGGAACAAGGCGTTCGGCCCGTACCTGCCACAGTCGCGGACGCGCCTCGACGTCGGCGCGGCGCGGTATCCCAACAGCGGCCTGATCTGCCGGGAGCAGGGCATCTGGTTCGATCAGTCGATGATGCTGGGATCGCGTGAGGACATGGACGACATCGCCGACGCGATCGAGAAGGTGCACGTCAACAGGGGCGCATTCGCGACGCGCACCCACGCCGCCACGCCGACGACGTGACGCGCCTGTCCGAGTTCCTGAGCCGGCATGTCGTGCCGGCGCTCACCGCGCTGAGCGAGCACACCTACATGGCGGCGGTGCGTTCCGGCATGGTGTCGGTGGTGCCGTTGACGATCATCGGCGGCCTGTTCATGGTGGTGTCGTACCTGCCGGTGCCTGGGTGGGGCGCGATCGTGGAGCCGTGGCTCCCGCTCCTGCAGATCCCGGTGACCGCCACGTTCGGGCTTCTTGGCCTGATCGTCTGCGTATCGATCGCCCATGACCTCGGCGCACGGCTCGCGCAGGAGCCGCTCGTGAGCGCGACCATGGCCGCGGTCGTGTTCATGCTGGTCCAGATCGATCCGGGCGATCTCACGTTCCGGACCGACGGGCTGGGATCGCAGGGGCTGTTCACGGCCATCGTCGTAGCCCTGGTCGTCGTCCGCACGCAGAAGCTGTTCACCGACAGGGGCATCGTCATCACCATGCCCGACACCGTGCCGTCGGTCGTCTACCAGTCGTTCCTCTCGCTCGTGCCCCTGCTCGTGCTCGTCCTCGCGTTCTGGTTCCTGCGGTTCATCGCCGGTGTAGACATCAACGGTGTGGTGCAGGCGGCCTTTGCGCCCCTCGTCTTCGCGTTGAACACGCTGCCGGGCATCCTCGTGTACGCGTTCCTCGTGAGCCTGCTCTGGTCGGTCGGCATTCACGGCGACAACGCGCTCGACGCCATCGTTGCCCCGATCTTCCTGCAGTACCTTGCCGAGAACGTCGCGGCCATGCAGGCCGGCCAGCCACTGCCGTACGTCACCGCGAACGGCTTCTTCACCACGTTCGTGAACGTCGGCGGCACGGGCGCCACGCTGGCGCTCGCGCTGATCCTGTGGCGATCGAAGGACCCGTCCATGCGGAAGGTGGGGCGTGTGTCGCTGCCGACCCAGGTCTTCCAGATCAACGAGCCGATCTTCTTCGGCCTGCCGATCGTCCTCAACCCGATCTTCATGATCCCGTACGTGCTGAATGCGTTGCTGCTCACGGCGGGTACGTACCTGCTCATGTCGTGGGGCGCGTTCCAGCGACCGTTCGTGAACGTGCCATGGACGACGCCGCCGGTGATCGGTCACTACCTCGTGACTGGAGGCGACTGGCGGGCGGCGGTCTGGGGCGTCGTGTCGCTCGTCGTCGCCATGGCCGTGTATTACCCCTTCACCAGGATCGCGGAACGCGCCCGATCGACGACGCACCGTACCTGAGCCACGGTGCAGGTACGGAATGTGCACATGAGGGCAGCATGGCGACCATCGCGATTCGGCATCCCACTGCTCACGTCCGGCCCTGGGTCCGGCGGCTCGTCCGGTTGGGCTATGCGGCCAAAGGCGTCATCTACCTGCTCATAGGAGCGCTGGCACTGCAGGTGGCGTTCGGTGAGGGCGGGCGAATCACCGACAAGGACGGCGTGCTGGAGTACGTGCTCGGCCTGCCGCTCGGGATGCCGCTCCTTGCCGCGATTGGCGTCGGCTTGCTGGCGTACGCGTTCTGGGAGGCCACAGGCGCGTTCGTCCATCCTTCCCGCCCCCGCGACGGCGCCAAGGCCTGGCTGTCTGGCGCCCTCGACCTCGTCAAGGCCCTGATATATGGCGGCGTCGGCTGGCAGGCGCTCCGCATCGTGACAGGCTCCGGCCAGCAGCAATCCCGCGGGGCGGAAGGCTACGCCAGCGAGGCGATGCAGCTGCCGTTCGGGGACTGGGCCGTGGTGCTCGTCGGGATTGGTGTCGCGACATACGGGGTGTATCAGGTGTGGCTCGCCTGGCAGGCGCGTCTCGACGACGACATGGACCGGTCGCAACTGCGTGCCGACGGGCTCGGATGGGTGTGCGGCGTGGGGCGCGCAGGAACGGGCGCACGCGGCGGGGTGCTCGCGATCATGGGCGTGTTGCTCGTGCGAGCCGGCCTCGACCGACGACCGTCCGAAGCGGGCGGCATCGCCGATTCGCTGGTTACGCTGATGTCTCAGCCGTTCGGGCTCGTCCTGTTGGGCGGCATCGCTGCAGGTCTCGTGTGTTACGGCGTGTGGGAGGTACTGCACGCGCGGTACGCGCGACTCTGACGGCCTGCCCCGGTCTATAGTCTCGGCCATGGCCGAGGCCCAGGGCGTTTCGCGACGGTCGTTCATGGACACGCTGTTGGCGGTGCCAGCCGCGGCGGCGCTGGATCCAACCGCGACCGCGCAGCCGCGGGCGGGCGCATCGCCGCAGGGCGCAGGCGCACCGCCTGACCTGCCGCGCGCGGTTGCGCCCGCGCGTGCCGATCTCGGATCCAACTTCGGAACGATCGAGGCCATCGACCCCGGCCCGAAGTACGACGCGTCCTACCTCACGGGACGGTTCGCGTCCGTGGATGCGTTCACGGCGAGCGGACGCGCGGCCATCCTCGACGCCTACGGTTACAGGCCTGCCGTTGTCGATCCGTCGCCGGAGGTGGTGGATCGCTACGAGGGCCCGGACTTCGTGCGTGAGAAGGTGGTGTTCTCCACCACGCCGCACTTCCGTGTGCCGGCGTACGTGCACATCCCGCGCAACCTGACCGGCCGTGCGCCGGCGATCGTCGACCTGCACTCGCACGGCGGGATGTTCCTGTTCGGCAAGGAGAAGGTCATCGACTTCGGCCGCAACCACCCGGCGATGACCACGTATCATGCCGAGAACTACGCCGGCCGACCGACTGCCACCGAGCTCGTCAAGCGCGGGTACGTCGTCATCACCATCGATGCGTTCATGTTCGGCGAACGCCGCGTGATGATGGATCCCGATCTGTCGAGAGGATGGGAGCGCTCCAGCTACAGCCTCGACGATGTGACGCGACTCAACCAGGTATGCCGCACGAAGGAGTCGACGCTTGCGAAGGCGCTGACGGTGCTCGGCATGAGCTGGCCCGGGCTCGTCGCGTGGGACGACATGCGGACCGTGGACTACCTGCTGACCCGACCCGAGGTGGACCCGTCGCGGGTCGGGTGCGTCGGCGTGTCGTTCGGCGGCTGGCGGTCGCTCTTCCTCACCGCGCTCGAGCCACGTATTGCCGCCGGCTGCGTCGTCGGTTTCATGTCCACGATCCGGCCGATGCTCCGCCGCCACGTGGACACCCACTCGTGGGTCCATTTCGTGCCGGGCCTGCACCGGCACCTCGACCTTCCCGACGTGCTGACCCTTGCCGCGCCGCGGCCGATACTCGTGCAGCAATGCCGGCGCGACGGGCTGTTCCCGCTCGAGGGGATGGAGGCAGCGGTGACGCACATCGGCGACGTGTACACGCGCATGGGGCTTGCCGATCGATTCCAGGCGCGCTTCTACGACGTGCCTCACCGGTTCGACGTCGAGATGCAGGAAGACGCGTTCGGGTGGTTCGACGCGATTCTGAAGCCGCAGCGCGGTTGACCCGGCGCTTGGAGGGCCGCCGTCCGGTCCCGGCCCGCCGTTACGCCTCCAGTCGCGCGGTCGAGAAGCGCTCGCCACACGCGAGCACGTCGCCGCGTTGTCCGACCCGTGCGCAGGCGGCCAGGAAGGTGCCGGGATCGGCCGTGTTGAACGTGAACATGTCGTAGTGGCACGGGATCACCGTGCGCGCGCCGATGGCCTTGCCGAGTGTGGCCGCCTCTTCGGCGTTCATGTTGCCCGCCACATGCCGTTCCGGGGCCCTGCCGTTTATCGGCAGCATGGCGATGTCGATCGCGTGGGGGCGCAGCCCTTCAGCCATCCCGTCGTACACGAGCGTGTCGCCGCTGTGATACAGCGTCCAGCGTCCGCACCGCACGACGTACCCCGTGTACTGCGGCGCCAGTTCCTCGTGCGCGGCGGGCACGGCGTGGATCTCGAACGGCCCCAGGCGACGGCTCTCGCCCACCGACAGGCCGATCGGCGCCGAGGCATTCACGCCCAGCTTGTCGGCGACGACCGCGCGCGTGGCCTCGGGAATCACCAGCGACACCTGCGGGTTTGCCGCCATCATCGGCAGCAGTGTCTCGGCGTCGAGGTGATCGGTGTGCGTGTGGCTCGACGTCACGACTTCGACGAACGCCAGCGCCGCCGGGTCGATCGCGCGCTCGGTCATGCGGACGTGCGGCTTGTCGGTCGCGGCGTACTTCTTCGTGAGCGAGTCGGAGAGGTACGGGTCGAGAAGCAGGTGGTGACCATCCCACTGCACGAGGAAGCCGCTCTGCCCGAGCCACCACAGGCGCACGTGCCCGTCCCGTCGGTCGGCGTCGGCGATGTCGGCCAGCAACGCCGCATCCTTCAGGACAGGAGCGATCACGAGACCCCCAGCTCCTCCCGCACGGCCCGCACGCCGGCCACCATGTTTGCGAGCTTCCGCTTCGCGGCCCATCGCGCCGTCTGACTCAGACCGCAGTCGGGCGCGAACGCGAGGCGCTCGGCCGGCGCGAAGGCCAGGCAGCGCCGCACGCGCGCCACGACGTCCTCGGGCGTTTCGACGTAGTAGTTCTTCACGTCGATGATGCCGACCGCCACGTCCATGCGTTCGGCGATGGCGCCGATGACCTCGATCTCGGCGAACTCGCGGCTCGCCATCTCCAGGTGCAGTTGGTCGACCCGTGCCTCGAGGAAGGCGGGAAACAGCGGTGCATACGCGCGTGGCGCCACCGCGCGGCCCTTGTAGTTGCCGAAACACAGGTGCGTCGAGAGCCGTGTGCGCCCGACGACGGTCGCCACCGTGTCGTTGAACAGCGCGACGAGGCGCGCCGGGTCCTCGCGGTGGGCGTACACGCTCATCGACGGCTCGTCCACGCAGATCTCCCCGCAGCCCGCGTCGGCGAGCGCCTCGAGCTCGCGCCGCACGATGGGAACGAGCGCCTGGGCGACGGCCCAGCGATCCGGGTAACGGTCGCCGGGCACCAACCGCCCGCTCAGCGTGAACGGCCCGGGCACGCTCGCCTTCAGGGTGACCCACGCCGGCGCGATGCGCTGCAGCCGCCGGAAGTCCTCGACGGTGCCGAGGCCACGCGGCGCCGCGAGTTCACCGACGATCGCGTGGCGCCCCCGCTGGTCGTGGCCCGGGGGGCCGAAGCGTCGCCGCGATGGCGGCTCGGGTGCAAGCCCCTCGAGAAAGCCGTAGAACGACAGGTTGAAGTCGAGGCGCGTCTGCTCGCCGTCGGTAATCACGTCGAGGCCGGCGTCGATCTGGTCCTTCACCGCGACGGCCACCGCGTCGTCGATCATCTCCGCGACGTCGTCTTCGCCGAAGGCGCCGAGGTCGGTGCTGGCGTGTTCGAGCCAGGCGGGAAACGGGTAGCTGCCGACGACGGTCGTCCGGAGCGCAAGGGGCATGGCCACGTAGTCTGCCGCGTTCGAGGCGCGCGCGGAAGGGCAATCGCTGGGCGATACTGTCGCGCATGCACACGGGACGCCTCGACGGGCTGTCCATCCTCATCGTCGGGGGCACGAGCGGCCTCGGCCTGTCGGCGGCCCGCGCCTGCGAACGCGAAGGGGCGCTGCTCACGGTCGCCGGGCGACCCGATGCCGATGCCGACCGTGCCGCAGCGATGCTCGGTGACGCCACGCGCCTCCTGCGCGGCGATGCCACCGACCCGTCGCTGGCAGTGCGGGCCATCGAGGAAGCGGTCGGCGCGTTCGGCAGGGTAGACGGCGTTTTCCACGTGGCCGGCGGCAGCGGCCGGCGCGCCGGGGACGGACCCCTGGACCGGATCACCGACGAAGGCTGGCACTACACGATCGACGCGAACCTCTCGTCGCTGTTCTTCACCAACCGCGCCGCCACGCAGTACTTCCTGCGCGCGCGGCACGGCGGCTCGGTGCTGAACATGGCGTCGGTGCTCGCGTTCTCGCCCTCACCCGAGCACTTCGCGACGCATGCCTATGCCGCGGCAAAGGCCGGGGTCATCGGGCTCACGACGGCGTGCGCCGCCTCCTACGCGAGCCACGACATCAGGTTCAACGTGGTGGCGCCCTCACTCGTGCACACGCCCGGCGCGCAACGTGCGGCGGCCGATCCGCACATTGCGTCCTACATCCGCCGCAAGCAACCGCTCGACAACGGCCGCATCGGACGGCCCGAGGACGTGGACGGCGCGGTCGTGTACCTGTTGTCACACGAGTCGCGATTCGTCACCGGCCAGGTGCTCGCGGTCGACGGCGGCTGGTGCGTCAGCGAGCCGCCGGGTGGCGCACCGGAGTCCGTCCGCCCGTGAGTACCGCGACGGGAGGCGTTGAGAGCGGTGCCTCCATGCGCCGGTACGCGCTCGGTGTCGACGTCGGCGGCACGTTCACGAAGCTCGTGGCCATCACGGCCGAGGGTCGCGTGCTGCATCGGGCGAAGGTGCCGACCGACGACTCGCCCGCGCGCCGCCTGCCCGCGGACGTCGCGCGGGAGGTCTCGGCCATCGAGCACCTGCTCGGCGCGACCGATGCCATCGCGATCGCCTGCCCTGGACTGGTGCGGCGCGGCGACGATGCGGTCTACTGGATGAAGGGCCGCCTCGACGTGCTGGAAGGGCTGCACTGGACGACCGCGCTCGGGCGGAGAACGCCCGTGCGGGTCATCAACGACGCGCACGCGGCGCTCGTGGGCGAGGCGTGGCTCGGCGCGGGACGCGAATGCCGCGACCTCGTCATGCTGACGATTGGCACAGGTGTCGGCGGTGCAATCATGTGCGACGGCCATGTCCTGTCGGGCAGCACCGGCCGGGCCGGCCACCTCGGGCATATCTCGCTGCGCGTTCCCGCCCCCCGCGACATCGTCAACACGCCGGGCAGCCTCGAGGATGCGATCGGCAACTGCACGATCGGCGCGCGATCGCAGGGGCGGTTCACGAGCACACAGGCCCTCGTCGCTGCGCACATGCAAGGCGACGCTTACGCCACCTCGGTGTGGCACACGAGCGTGATGCACCTCGCCGCAGGACTCGCCTCGATCGTCAACGCGGTCGATCCTGCCCGCATCATCCTCGGCGGAGGGATCGCGGCACATGCCGGCGATGCGTTGATGCAGCCGCTGCGCTCGTGGATGGAGCAATACGAGTGGCGCCCGGACGGTGCGGGCGTGGAGATCGTCCTCGCGGCCCTCGGGGACGAAGCCGGCGCCATCGGCGCGGCACGAC
>JAEYZV010000443.1 GCA_023427865.1 Acidobacteriota bacterium | reverse complement strand
GCATCCTCGGCCTGCACGTCGCCGGCCTCCGCAAACGCGAGCACCTGAGCGGCAGTGGCCTCGCGACCGGTGCGGTGGTGGAACTCCCGGGCGAAGGCCGGCCCGGACAGGTGCGTCTCGATGCATCCCGTCAGCCCGCAGTAGCACGCGGGGCCCGGGTACTCGTCGCCCTCGGGCCAGGGCAGCATGTTGTGCCCCCACTCGCCGCCAACCGCGTTGGCGCCGATGACCGCGTCGCCACGCACGACGAGTCCCCCGCCGACGCCGGTCCCGATGATGAGGCCGAACACGACCGTCGCGCCGGCGGCAGCGCCGTCGGTCGCTTCCGAGAGCGCCAGGCAGTTGGCGTCGTTGGCGAAGCGCACCTCCCGGGCCAGCACGCGCTGGAGGTCTTCGGCGAAGGGCTGCCCGTTCAGCCACGTGGAGTTGGCGTTCTTCACGAGACCCGTCGCCGGCGAGATCGCGCCAGGCATGCCGACCCCCACCGTACCGCTCGTTCCTGCCGCGACCTCGCAGCGGCGCACGAGTTCGCCGATGGCGGCAAGCGTGCCCTCGTAGTCGTGGCGAGGCGTGGGCAGGCGCTCGCGGTGGAGGGATTGGCCATGGTCGTCGAGGGCGAGCGCCTCGATTTTCGTACCCCCGAGATCGATGCCGATGCGCATGGTCGCCGGGAGTGTACAACCACCTGTACGCTGTGAGACGTGAGCAAGGGCGACGCGACGTGGAGGGTCGAGGAGGCGGAGGCCGGGCAGCGGCTCGACAAGTACCTGGCGGCGCGCGAGCGCGCCGGGTCGCGGAGTCGCGCCACCGATGCCCTCGGGCGCGGACGCGTGTTCGTCAACGGCGATGAAGCCGATGCGGCTGCGGGCGCCCGGATCGTGCGCGCAGGCGACGTCGTCCGATTGTGGGTCGACAGGCCCGGGTCGGCGTCGAAGTCGCGACGCGCCGCGGTGCGCCATGGGCTCGACATCGTCCACCAAGACGACGACATCGTCGTCGTGAACAAGCAGGCGGGTCTGTTGACGGTGCCACTCGACGGCGACAGCCATGCGTCGTCGGTGCTGGCGCTGCTGTGGGATCGCTTCCGATCGCACCGCACGCGCGAGCCGCTCGTCGTCCACCGGATCGACAAGGACACCTCCGGGCTGGTGCTGTTCGCCCTCCACGAGCGGGCACGGAAGGCACTCGTGGCGCAGTTCGCGCGACACACACCGGAGCGGATCTACCTGGCCCTCGTGATCGGACACCCGTCGCCGCCCGAAGGGACATGGCACGACAGGCTCGCGTGGGACGCCGACGCCTTCGTCCAGCGGCCCGCGCGTGCTGGTGACCCGGAGGCCCGCGATGCCTACGCGGACTACCGGGTCGTGCGCACCTTTGCCGAGAGCTCGCTGCTCGAAGTCCGGCTGCGCACCGGTCGTCAGGGCCAGATCCGCGCCCAGGCGCAGTTGCGCGGGCATGCCCTCGTGGGCGACAGGCGCTACCGGCCCCACGAAGGGCAGCCGGGACGCCACATCACGTTTCCGCGCCAGGCCCTGCATGCGCAGCGCCTCGCGTTCGCCCATCCCGCCGATGGGCGCCCGATGGAGTTCACGGCGCCCCTTCCGGACGACCTCCGGTCGCTCGTGGACAGGCTCCGCCGGCAGGCGAGGCAGGCGCCTCCCGACCGCCGCGGCGGCTGACACGTCGCCCAGGGGCGACGCCTACGTACGGGGGAAACACCCGGCGCAGCGCTGTGGTCGTTCGCGCAGGCGCCGACCGTCGCCCGCGGGGCGACGCCTACGCACGGGAGAACACCAATAGCGCACCGTGCCGTCTCGTACGTAGCCGTCGGGCCCCGCCCGACGGGCACCGGGCGCGGGCGATTGGTGCCCGGGCGTCGACCGCCAGGTCCACGCCGCGCGCCGGCGCTACCGTAGAATCGATCCGTGGAGGTGCTCGACCGATCCGGCGACAGGCGCGCCCTGCGGCGGTCGCCGCGCGACGTCTGGATGGGCGTCACGGGCTGGGTGCAGCTCCACGAAACCCGGCTCTGGTGGCTCCACAGCCTCTGGGCGCTCGCGTTCGGCGTCGGCGTGATGTGGCTGGGCACGCGCAGCGTCGCCTACCTGCGCATCGCACTCCTCCACGTCGCTTTCATCTGGATCACCAGCATGGCGCTGCCCTATATCGTGCGCAGCGGCACGCTGTCCACCACATGGCGCCGGCGCGCGCAACTGGTCATCAACTACTTCAACAAGAACTTCTACCAGCAACTGCTGTTCTTCATCCTGCCGGTCTACTGGGTGAGCACGACGCCCGGCAGCGCGAACGTGCTGTTCGTGGCGTTGATCGCCACGGCGGCGCTGCTGTCCACGATGGACCTCGTGTACGACCGTCACGTGGCGATGCAGCGCGTGCTGACCGCGCTCTTCTTCGCCTTCTCGGTGTTTGCCGGTGCGGCGGCCGCCCTGCCCATTCTCTGGCAGGTCGAGTCGGTGACCGCGCTGTGGATGGCGGCGGTGATCGCCGGCATCGGTGCGGCGACGCTCGTCATCAACGAACGCCGCGTCGACTGGCAACGCAGCTGGTTCGGCGCCGGGGTGATCGTGCTCGCGCTGTTCGTGCTCGTCGAGTATGGCCGCCCGATCGTTCCGCCGGTGCCGCTGCGGCTCGCGAGCGCCACGTTCGGCACGCAGGTCGCGGTGACGGACGGTCCGCGCATCTCCCGGCCGGTGACGAGCACACCGCGCGACGCCCGGGGCCAGGTCTACGTGGTCACCGCCATCCACGCGCCGGGCGGCCTCCACGATCGCATCCGGCACGTCTGGTACCACGGGCGGCACCAGGTGAAACGGACGCAGTATTACGATGTCGCGTTCGGCCGGGCCGAGGGCTACCGTCTCTGGAGCCCGCTGACGCTCTCACGCGAGCTGGCCGGGGAGGAACTGCACGTCGATGTCGAGACCGAAGGCGGTCAGTTGATTGGTCGCGCCTACCTCTCGGCAGCCCGAACGGCGAATCAATAGTCGCGCCACTCCGTTCTCCTCCATCCTCCCATCCACCCTCCTTCCTCCTTTCTCCTTCTCTCCTTTCTCCTTTTTTCGCCCTTGCCTCGCTTCCGACTTCTCATCGAATACAACGGCACCCGCTACTCGGGCTGGCAGGTGCAGCGCAACGCACGCACGGTGCAGGGTGCACTGCTCCAGGCCGTCCAGGAGGTGACGGGCCGGCGGAACCGGCTCGAGCTGTACGGTGCAGGTCGCACCGATGCCGGCGTGCACGCGCTCGGCCAGGTGGCGCATCTCGACGTGGCCACGACGCTGCCGCCCCGAACGCTGACGATGCGGCTCAACGACGCGTTGCCGAGCGACATCAACATCATCGACATCAGGACGGTCGGCCATCGCTTCCACGCGCGTCACGATGCCGTGGCACGTCGGTACCTGTACCAGGTGAGCCGGCGGCGCACGGCGTTCGCCAAGCCGTTCGTCTGGTGGGTGCGCGACGCGATCGACGTCGGCGCGATGCGTCGCGGCGCAGCCGCCTTCGTGGGTCGCCTGGACTTCGAGGCTTTCTCGGACGACGACGCCGATCAGAAGAGCACGCTCGTCGACGTCGAGGCGGTGGACATCGTCGAGGATGGCGCGCTCGTGCTGGTCCGCATCACCGGATCACATTTCCTGTGGCGGATGGTGCGCCGCATGGTCGGCGTGCTCGTGCGCGTGGGCACGGGCGATCTCACCGCCGACGATGTGCCCCGGCTGCTTCGCAGCACCGGCGAGGACGTCGCACGCCTGACCGCACCGGCGGCAGGGCTGTTCCTCGAGCAGGTGATCTACCCCGGCGAGGCGTTCAGCGACGGCGTGCGCGGACCGCTTGGCGTCGGCTGATGGGCATTGCAGGATTGCAGAATTGCAGAATTCGGGGGCGTCAGCATGGCAAGCGCCCCGCCGATTGGCGGCCACGATGAAATTCTGCAATTCTGCAATTCTGAAATTGATATCGTGCACGCCGTGACTGTCGTTTGTCTCGCGAGCTACTTCAAGGGCAACGAGTTCCTCCGCCAGCTGCGGCGGCGGAACTGCCGCGTGGTGCTGGTCATCAAGGACAAGCTGCGCGACGAAGCGTGGGCACACGACAGCATCGACGATGTGCTGACCGTGCCCAACCACGCGACGGCCGACCTGTTCGTGGAGAGGGTCTCGGAGTTCGCGCGCCACAACCGCGTGGACCGGATCGTGGCGCTCGAGGAATACGACGTGATGCACGCGGCGATGATCCGCGAGCACCTGCGCATTCCCGGCATGGGCACGACCACCGCGCGCCTCTTCCGCGACAAGCTCGCGATGCGCGTCAAGGCGTTCGAAGCCGGGATCCGCGTGCCCGACTTCGTCCACGTCCTCAACTACGACGAGATCCGCGGCTACATGGCGACCGTTCCGGGGCCGTGGGTCCTGAAGCCGCGGTCCGACGTGTCGGCGGTGGGCATCCAGAAGCGCCACGACCCCGAGCTCGTGTGGCGCGCGATCGACGCGCTCGACGCACGGCCGGTCGTGACCGAGCGGTCCACCCACTACCTGCTCGAGAAGTTCATCCCCGGTGATGTCTTCCACGTCGATTCGCTCGTCGAGAGCGGCGAGGTCATCTTTGCCGGGGTGAATCGGTACTGGCGTCCGCCCATGGAGGTCGCGCATCAGGGCGGTGTGTTCCTGACCACCACCGTGCGGCACGGCTCCGATGAGGAACGGCTGCTCCTCGACATGAACCGGGCGCTGTTGAAGACGCTCGGGTTCGTGCGCGGCGCGACCCACGCGGAGTTCATCCGGAGCCACGACGGCACGTTCTACTTCCTGGAGGTCGCCGGCCGCGTCGGTGGCGCCTACATCTCCGACGCGCTCGAAGCCGCGACGGGCGTGAACGTGTGGCGCGAGTGGGCGAACCTGGAGATCAACCGTGGCGCGGAGCCGTTCGGGCTCCCGTCGCAGCGAGCCGACTATGCCGGCGTCGTGCTCGCACTCGCGCGCCAGGAATGGCCGGACACGGGCGCCTACACCGACCCCGAGATCGTCCGTCGTCCCGCCAAGCGCCATCATGCGGCGCTCATCGTCGCCTCGCCCGACTACGACCGCGTGCAGCACCTGCTCGGCGAATACGCGCGGCGCTTCGAGAGCGACTTCCTCGCGGTGCTGCCACCAATGGATCGACCGGACTGAGGTAGGGCCGGCTGTCTCAGCCTGGCCAACGGCGGTAGCCGGCTGTCCCGGCATGGCCTTCTGCGCACCTCCACCTCACCGATGCGTTCATCGGCCCCGCTCGAAGAGCGGGCCTGCCGGAGGCGCGATCGTGGAGGTGGACGACTCAGCGAGACGTCCCACGAGCCACGCTCACCCCTACCACCCGACGTCCAGGACTTCCCGGCGAATCAGGTCGAACAACGCCGCGCGGTGCCCGTGCCGCTCCTCGCTGACGGTCGTCGCCGACGTAGCGGTGACCACGAGGTCGAGCGACGGGAACACCATGATGTACTGGCCGCCGAATCCCCACGCGAAGCAGGCGCGATGCCGACCGATGCCCTGGATCCACCACCCGTACCCGTACTCGCGGGTCGGGTCCCAGACCGACCGCGTGCGCGGCGTACACGACGCCGCAACCCAGGCGGCCGGCACCACCTGCGTCGCGCCTGCGCGCCCCCCGTTCCGCCACAACTCGCCGATGGCGACCATCTGCGCCGGCGTCAGCAGCATCTCGTTGCCACCGAAGTAGATGCCCTGCGGATCACGCGGCCAGCGCGCCAGCCTGAATCCGAGAGGCGTGGCGAGCACGCGTTGGGCATACGCATGGGTCGACACGCCTGTCGCCTTGGTCAGGATGGCCGACAGCAGGTGTG
>JAEYZV010000380.1 GCA_023427865.1 Acidobacteriota bacterium | reverse complement strand
ACTTCGTGCCCCGCGTCGATGTCCACCCCGGACGACTTGTAATCCATGCGTAATCCTTGGCGCGGGCCGGCGTGCGCACACGCGGTCCGGCGGTACGTCAGAACTCCAGTGCGGTGATCAGGACCTGCGCCGCGGCACGTGTCGCGGCGTCGGGCGCGGCCTCCCAGTAGCCGCGGCGGATGGCCGCGAAGAAGCGCTCCTCCGCGTAGTCCTCCTCGAGCATATCGAAGGCGTCGCGAAGCAGCAGGGTGGCTTCCTGCCGCGGCAGGCCGGGCACGACCTGGAGCGCTTGTGCCGGCGCATTGATGACGGCCCTGCCGACGGCAAGCGCGATGGGTGCCCGCACCGGGTCGTTGGCGGGCATGCCGAGTTCGAACAATGCCGGAAGCGCGTCCTTGCGTCCGATGGCGGAGAGATCGGCGAGCGCCGTGGCCGAGGCGCGCGCGAGCTCCTGGTAGCCGATGTTCCGTGTGGCGAACACGAGCGACTCGCGCACGAACCGCATGTGGCCGTCGCAGTTGCTGCCGAGTCCGCACACGGCGGCGGCGACCGTGGGCTGCAGCTCGCGGGCCGCGTCGCGCTGCACGGCCGCAAGCGTCGGAAGCGCGCGGCTGTCGCCCACCAGCCCGATGGCGCGCACCGCATCGTCCTGGAGCGGGCCGTCCTGCTTGGCGATCGCGATCAGTTCGTTGAGGGCGTAGGTCGCCTTGTGCGCCCCGAGTGCCTCGATCACGGCGGACCGGAAGAAGTCGACGCCGCGCATGACCTCACGCTTCAGGACCGCCTGCACCTTCGCGTTGGCGCCGTGTGCGGCGAGCGCCCTGATCAGCGCGGGCCGGACGAACTCGGCCTGCTCGGTCTCGAGTGCCGCGAGCAGCCGGGGCACGAGCGTCGGCTGCGGGTGATGCTCCACGTACGCGTACGCGACCTCGCGCAGGCGATCGTTCTCGTCCGACAGCGCGTCGAGGAACACGGGGCGCGTCTTCGGATCGTTGACCCCGGAGACCAGGACGCGCGCGCGGAAGCGCACGTAGCCGGCCGGGTGCTTGCGCGCGGCCTCGACGAGCAACGGGACGACGGCATCGGCAGGCGCGCGGCGCACGGTGGCCGAGGCGTCCAGACGCGTGCGGTAATCGAGTTTGCCGAGCTTGTCGATCGCCGCCTGCAGCGCGGCGCGATCGGTGACCGGCGCGGTCGGCTTCGACGTGTCCTGGGCGACTGCTGCCGGTGGAGCGGCCGCCGCCACACCGATCGCGAGCGCAAGGGCGCGCGCCGCCTGCCCCAGTCGCCGCGACGGCATCTAGACCTGCTCCTCGAGCACGAGGCCGGGCTTGTCGAGCTTCAGCGCGAGCTGCAGGTACGCGTCCTGATCCTGCGGGAACTGGATCGGGTACGACCCTGTGTAGCAGGACGTGCAGTAGTGGCTGCGATCGGTCGTCATGGCGCCGAGCAGCCCGTCAAGGCTCAGATATGCCAGCGAATCGGCGTCGAGGTAGGTGCGGATCTCGTCGAGCGTGTGCGTGGCGGCGATCAGTTCCGATCGTCGAGGCGTGTCCACGCCGTAGAAGCATGGCGAGATCGTCGGTGGGCAGCTGATGCGCATATGCACCTCGCGAGCGCCCGCCGCTTTCACCATCCGCACGATCTTGCGGCTCGTCGTGCCGCGCACGATCGAGTCGTCCACGAGGATGACGCGCTTGCCCTCGAGGATGCTGCGCACCGGGTTCAGCTTCACCCGCACGCCGAAGTGGCGGATGGATTGCTGCGGCTGGATGAACGTCCGCCCGACGTAGTGGTTGCGGATGAGCCCCATGCGCATCGGGATGCCCGACATCTCGGAGAAGCCGATCGCGGCGCAGACACCCGAGTCCGGGATCGGCACGACGACGTCGGCGTCGACCATGGACTCCTCGGCGAGCCGGCGGCCCATCGCGGTACGCGTCTCGTTGACGCTGCGGCCGAAGACGTAGCTGTCGGGTCGCGCGAAGTACACGTGCTCGAAGATGCAGTGCGCTCGGGGCGCAGGCGGGAACGGCTTGTGCGACTGCACGCCGGCCTCGGTGATCACCACGACCTCACCGGGCTCGACGTCGCGCACGTACGTGGCGCCGATCAGGTCGAGGGCGCACGTCTCCGAGCAGGCGATCCAGGCATCGCCGAGCCGGCCCAGCGCGAGCGGCCGGAAGCCGTTCGGGTCGCGGGCCGCAATCAGCCGATCCGGGCCGAGCATGAGGATGGAGTAGGCGCCCTGCACCTGCGCCAGCGACTCGATGGCCGCCTTCTCCGGCGTCGGTGCAGTCGACCGGGCGAAGAGGTGGAGCACGACCTCGGTGTCGCTGCTGGTCTGGAAGATCGAGCCCTTTGACACCAGGTCGCGGCGGATCTCGCCGGCGTTCACCAGATTGCCGTTGTGGCAGATCGCCATCTGGCCGTGCACGCAGTCGATGAGGAACGGCTGCGCGTTGGCCAGCAGGCTCTCACCGGCCGTCGAATAGCGCGTGTGGCCGATGGCGCTGTGCCCGGTCAGGCCCGACAGCGTGCGGTCGTCGAAGATGTCGGCGACGTATCCCATGCCACGCTCGACCTGCACGTGATGGCCGTCGGCCGAGGCGATCCCGGCGCTCTCCTGGCCGCGATGCTGGAGCGCATACAGCCCGAGATACGCCAGGTTGGCCGCCTCGGGGTGACCGAAGATGCCAAAGACGCCGCATTCTTCCTTGAGCTCGTCCACCTGACCTCCGTTGTTGCCCACCCCGGCCACGCTCCGGGACCGTGCCCTACAACCGAGGTAGGGCCGGCTGTCCCAGCCGGGCCATCGACATCCGCCCCGGCCACGCTCGGAGAGCGGGCCCTACCTCTGCGCCGGGCCATCGCCATCCGCCCCGGCTACGCTCGGAGAGCGGGCCCTACCTCTGCGCCGCGCGATCGACAGCCGCCCCGGGCCACGCTCGGAGAGCGGGCCCTACCAGCTCACGCTCGGGGAGCGGCCCGCATCATCACCGCGTCGCCAACGCCTCTTCGAGCGCGTTGGCCCACACCGCCTGCAGCTCACCCACCGACGCCGTGAGCGCCGGCTCTCCGTCCACC
>JAEYZV010000378.1 GCA_023427865.1 Acidobacteriota bacterium | reverse complement strand
CCGAGGTTGACGGTGAGGCGGTCGTTGACCTTCCAGTCGTCCTGGATGAAGAACCCGTGGTACTTGCTGCGGGTGTCGCGGGCCGTGGTGATCTCGATCGCGCTGTCGCTGCCCGACGGCAGTCCGAGCAGGAGTGCTGCCAGCTCCTGGCCGATGGCGGCGCTGCCGAGCCCGGTGCCGGCATTGGTGTAATCGCGGCCGAATTCGTACCGACCCGCCGCGTGGTAGCTCGGTTGCGATGTCTCGCGGTACCCGCGATAGTCGTACCCGAGTCGCAGCGAATGGTTGCCGAAGAAGCGGGTGACCGTCGGCTGGAAGGTGAGGATCTCGAAGTTGGTGCCGCCGGCGAGACTGTCGCCGATCGGCGAGAAGACGTCGCTCGGGAACTCGATGCGCGGGAAGTAGCGCGCGTTGCCGAACAGCGAGGCCGCACCCGACGAGAACCCGAGCGAGGCGGGGTCGAACAGGCCCTGGTGCTGACGGATGCTCGGCTCCTGGAACCGCGACCAGCTGCCGCGCATGTTCAGGACGGTCGCGGGGTTGATCGTCCACACGTGGTCGCCCGTGACCGCATCGTTCTTGCGGAACAGGAAGTTGCCCGTCGGGCGGATGCCGTTCACCTCGCCGGTCCAGTTGCCACGGTTTTCGCGCCGGCTGTTGCGCGAGTACCTCACGAACGACCGATGGTCGTTGCTGAACTGATGGTCGCCCCGGAAGTTGACCGAGTAGAAGTCATCGCCGCGGGGATTGGACGTGAGGAAGTTGTTCTGCCCCTGCGCGTTGCCGGCCTGGTTGGGGAGCGGGTAGTAGCCGAGGATATTGCGCGCTACCGGGCTGATGCGGCTGGCGGGAATGATGTTGCCCGGGAACGGGTCACGACGGACCTGGCCGTTGACGAGGCGCGCCGTGGCCGGGTCGTAGATCTGGATGCCGAGCGGCAGCAGCGCCGAGAAGTCGCCGTTGCGCTGCGCCTCGGTCGGCACGGTGAACTGGCCCGGTTCCGGGAACTCGTCGTACAGCCATTCGACGGCGCTGAAGAAGAACGTCTTGCCACGGCCGTTGTAGAAGCCGAGATCAACGGGGCCGCCGAACGTGAACCCGTAACGCTTGTAGTCCATCGCCGCCTTCTCCTGGTTTGCGCGCTCCAGGAAGAAGTCGTTCTTGCTCAGCGCCTCGTCGCGGTGGTGGTAGTACGCATCGCCGCGGAACTGGTTGGTGCCGCTCTTCATCGTGACGTTGACCGTCGCGCCGGCCGTGTGCCCCTGCTGCGCGTCGAACGTCGCAGTTTCCACCTTGAACTCCTGCACCGCGCCCGCGGGCGGCACGAAGGCCACGCGCCGACCGTTGGCCATGTTCGGCGACCCGTCGAGCGTGAACTCGTTGCCGCCCGCGGCACCGTTGGCCGTGACCGCCGACGTGCCGCCGTTGTCGAAGGGGCGCGAGAACTTGAGATCGCCGGTGTAGACGGTGCCCGCCGCGAGGCGCGTCAGGGTGAAAGGATTGCCGTCCGACAGCGGCATCAACTGGATGCGCTTCTCGTCGATGACCTGCCCCTGCGAGGCCGTGCGTGTTTCGAGCAGCGGCGCGCCGCCGGCGACTGTGATCGTCTCTTCGAGTCCGCCCACTTCGAGCGTGAAGTCGAGTTCCAGGCGATCGGCGATACGGACCTCCACGCCCTTGCGCTCCACGCGCTTGAAGCCGGTAAGCTCGACCGCCATGTCGTAGGTGCCGGGCGTGATGAAGGGAATCGAGTACCGGCCCTGCGCGTCGGCAACCGCCGTGTTGACGGTGCCGGTCGCGGTGTTGGTCACCGAGACGGTCGTGCCGGGCAGCGTGCCGCCCGAACTGTCGACGACGCGGCCGGCGATGGCGCCCCGCGGATCCTGCGCAGCGGCAGGCACGATGGTGCCGAGGACACACACGAGGGTGAGGAGCGCCGAATGGAATCGCGGGCGTTGGCGTTGCAGTAGCGTCTGCATTCCGAAAACCCTTTCACGTCCAACTGCTGACCTGAGTGGTCGCACCAGTCGAGTACGGTTCGCGGCCCCTGCCGCCAGGCACTCGTGTCCGACCCGTTGATTTGAACTGAACTGAGCAGGCGGAGTATCGCTCACCCGCAGGGGCGGTGCAAGTGTGGGAAGGGCGCCGGGCGCGCTGGTACAACCACTGTCGGGGCAGGCGGCAGCAACATTGCACCAGTCGTGACCATGACCTCACGCCTCCGCCGATGTGGTGTTCACCGGATCAGCACCGGAACGCTGGTCGTCCTGAGCCTGCTGGGATGGCAGGCGCCGACACGGGCCCAGGCGCGCCAGCCCGAGGCCGCCACGCCCACTGCGCCGGGAGCCGCCGCATCGAAGCCGCGAGCGCCCGAGGGCAATGACCGCCTGGCAGGGGTCGCGCTGCAGGTCTCGCTCGACCGCGCCGGCTTCTCGCCGGGCATCATCGACGGTCAGCCCGGCGACAAGACACGCAAGGCGCTGCAGCTCTTCCAGCAGGCGCGCGGCCTCCCGCCCACCGGCACCGTCGACGAGGCCACCCGGGAGGCACTCGGAACCGAACCACCGCTCGCCGACTACACGATTACGGCCGCCGACGTCGCGGGCCCGTTCGTGGAACGCATTCCCGACGACATGATGGAAAAGCGCACACTCGACGTGCTGGCGTATACGTCGATCGCCGAGATGCTCGCCGAGCGCTTCCATGCGACGCCGCGGCTGCTCGAGACGCTCAACCCGAAGACGGACTGGGCCGAGGGCACGTCCCTGCAGGTGCCCAACGTGGCGCCACTCGAGATTCCGGCCAACACCGAGACCCGCAAGGTGAACCCGCCCGAGGCCGACCGCGTCGCCGACGTGCGGGTGTCGAAGGCCGGTGGCATGCTCGTCGTGAACGGCGTGGACGGTCGCATCGTGTTCGCAGCGCCCGTGACCTCTGGCAGCGAACACGATCCGCTGCCCATCGGTAAATGGAAGGTGACGGCTGTGTACCTGCGCCCGGTGTTCAACTACAGCCCGGAGCTGTTCTGGGACGCCGACCCTTCGCACGCGAAGGCGCGGGTGCCGCCCGGCCCGAACAACCCGGTCGGGCTCGTGTGGATCGACCTGGACAAGGAGCACTACGGCCTGCACGGCACACCGGAGCCCTCGCGCATCGGCGTCTCCCAGTCGCACGGGTGCGTGCGCCTCACCAACTGGGACGCCCTGCGCGTCGCGGCGTTGGTGAAGACGGGCACGCCGGTGCTGTTCGAGCCGTGAACCACGCGCGCGCCTCCTCGGTGGCGTGGACGACGATCGTGGTGGCCTGCGCCACGCTGGCCCTCGTCGGCATAACGACCTTCATGGCGCACGTCCATCGATCGTGGAACCGGACGCGGGTGCAGGTCGAAGCGACGCCCTTCGAGGCCGGCGAGCTGCCCGCGGCGCCGACATCGGGTGGCGCGCTCACGGGGGAACGTGCCGGCGTCCCCTCCGGCGCGCACGAACCGGACGTGGCCGACGCCCCGGCCACGCCCGCGCCCCGCGGCTCGGCCGCGCCAGCCGCGCTCGTGGCGGCATTGCGTGAGCGCGCGCTCACCATGCCGGTTCCGGGGATACCCGCGGACGCCCTGGTGCCGGCGTTCGACCAGGACCGCGGCGGTCGCCCGCACGAGGCGATCGACATCATGGCGCCGGCAGGAACGCCCGTGGTCGCCGTCGAGGACGGCCGCATCGCGAAGTTGTTTACCAGCAAGGCCGGCGGCCTCACCGTCTACCAGTTCGATCCCACGCAGACCGTGGCGTACTACTACGCGCATCTCGAACGGTATGCGCCCGGGCTGAGCGACGGAACGGCCGTGAAGCGGGGACAGGTGATCGGGTACGTCGGCAGCAGCGGCAACGCCGATCCCCAGGCGCCGCACCTGCACTTTGCCATTTTCAGGCTCGGACCCGAGCGACGCTGGTGGGAAGGGACGGCGATCGATCCGTATGAAGTGCTCAGGTAATTGCAGAATTGCAGAATTGCAGAATTGCAGAATTGCAGAATTTCGCAGGGCGTCGAAGGGCTTCGACGTGTGGCGCGACGGGCCAATTCTGAAATTCAGCAATTCAGCAATTTTTGAAATACTCGCCCCATGGCGATGCATGCGGCGGCGTTCTCGCACGTCCTTTGTCCCATCGACTTCTCGGAGACGTCCCGCCGCGCGCTGCAGCACGCGGCAGCGCTGGCCTCCTGGTATCACGCACGCCTGAGCGTCCTGCACGTGACGGCACACGAGGGCGAGACCGTGCCCGTCGTCGGGGCGCCCGGGGAAGGGATCGTGGTGCTGCCGACGCCCTCGAGCGACCAGCTGGCCGCGAGGCTGAGGTGGGAGGTCTCGCAGGTCGTGGCCGCGCCCTCCTCCGTCCAAATGCTCGTCGCCGCCGGACTCCCGCATCGGGTGGTGCTCGAGCAGATCCGCGAGGCAGGGGCGGACCTCCTCGTCCTCGGCACGCACGGCCGCACCGGGTTCGAGCGCTTCTTCCTCGGCTCGACGACGGAGAAGCTGCTGCAGACGGCCACTTGCCCGGTGCTCACCGTGCCGCCGCGCGCTGAGCACGAGCCGCCCCTGCGGCCGCGGCAGATCCTGTGTCCAACCGACTTCTCGGCGTCCGCGCGTCGAGCCCGCGACATCGCGCTCGATGTCGCAGGGCAGACCGGCGCGTGCGTGACGATGCTGCACGCCCTGGAGTACGTGGACCCGCAGGGGCTGCCCGAATACGCCGAGCCGACGATGCACGCCCACAGGGAGTACCTGATCGAACATCGTCGGCAGCAGCTGCACGAGGAGGCATCGGCGCCAGGGGCCGCCTGCGACGTGCGCGAGGTGCTGGCCATCGACCGTGCGTGGCGCCAGGTGCTCGAGCAGGCGCGCGAGATCCCCGCCGACCTGATCGTGATGGGCGCGCAGGGGAACACGGGCGTCGAGTTGATGCTGTACGGGTCGACCACCCAGCACGTCGTGCGACGTGCGACCTGCCCGCTGCTTACGGTCCGTGCCTGACAGCGAGCGACGCATGGCGGCCGGCCTCGACGTGGAAGGGAAGCGATGACAGGACTCACGAGCGCGCAGGCTGCCGAGTTGCTGCAGCGCGTCGGGCCCAATGCCCTGCCCGAACGCGAACCCGTGCCGACGTGGCGACGGTTCGTCGCGCAGTTCGCCAGTCCGCTCATCTACATCCTGCTGTTCGCCCTCGCGTTCGATACGGGGGTGTGGCTCTACGAGGGCGCGCACGGCTGGCCAATCGAGAGCGTCGCCATCGCCGTCATCCTGCTGCTCAACGCGGTGCTCGGGATGTACCAGGAGCAGCGCTCGGAGGCGGCGCTCGCGAGGCTGAAAGCGCTGGCGGGGTCGCAGGCGTGGGTGCTGCGCGACGGGCACCTCGTGCACGTGCCGACGCAGGACATCGTGCCGGGCGACGTGGTTCGCCTCGAGTCCGGTGATCGTGTCCCCGCCGACGGCACGATCGGCGACGCGCAGGGCGCGATGCTGGACGAGTCGGTGCTCACCGGCGAGTCGGTGCCGGTGGACAAGGGCGACGGCGAGGAGGCGCTGAGCGGCACGCTGCTCGTGCGCGGGCGCGTGATGCTGGAAGTGACGCGGACCGGTGCCGGCAGTGCGATGGGACAGCTGGCGACACTGCTCGGCGATATCGAGGCCTCCGAGACGCCGCTCGAGCGCCGGGTGAACCTGCTCGGTCGGCAGATCGCTATCTGGGTGCTGGCGCTGGCGGCCGTGATCGGCATTGCAGGCGCGGCGGCGGAGGGCCTCGCGCAGGCGCCGAGCGTGATCATCTTCGCGGTGGCGCTCGCGGTCGCGGCGGTGCCGGAGGGCCTGCCGGCCGTGCTGACCGTGGCGCTGTCGCTCGGCGTCGAGCGGATGGCGCGCCAGCGCGCGGTCGTGCGGCGGCTGGCGGCCGTCGAGGCGCTCGGTTCGGTGGACGTCATCGCCACCGACAAGACGGGCACGCTCACCGAGAACCGGATGGACGTGCGCGACGTCGACGCCGTGGATGCGCCCCGCGCGCTCGTCGCGATGACGATGGCCAACGACGCCGACCTCGAAACGGGGGCCGGCGATCCGCTCGACCTCGGCCTGCTGCGATACGTGTCGGCGCAGGGGGAGGATCCCGCCGTCATCAGGGCGCAGCATCCGATCCTGTCCACGCGTCCGTTCGACAGCACCTGGAAGTTCGCGCGCACGACGGTGCAGGACCCGTCGGGGGCGGTGAGCTTCCTGAAGGGCGCGCCGGAAGTGCTGCTCGATCGCTGCCGTCTCCCGGCTGCCGAACGCGACGCATGGAATGCCAGGGCCGAAAGCCGGGCGCAGGAAGGATTCCGCGTGTTGGCGCTCGCCGAGGGCGCGGGTGAGCGCGAGGAGGATCTCGCGCTGCTCGGTCTGGCGCTCTTCTGGGATCCGCCGCGCGCCGAGGTCCGCGACGCGATGACGCGCGCGCAGTCGGCCGGCATCCGGGTCGTGATGATCACCGGCGACCACCCTGCCACGGCATCGGCGATCGCCGGGCAGATCGGGATGCCGTCGACGCGCGCGCTGACCGGCGACGAACTCGCCGCGCTGTCGGACGAGGCATTCGGACGCACGCTCGCGGAGGTGTCGGTGTTCGCGCGGGTGCGGCCCGAGCAGAAGCTGCAGATCGTCGAGACGCTCCAGCGCGCAGGGCGGGTCGTGGCGATGACGGGGGACGGCGTGAACGACGCGCCGGCGCTGAAGCGATCGGACGTCGGCGTGGCGATGGGGCAGCGCGGGTCCGACGTGACCCGCGAGGTCGCCGACCTCGTGCTGCTCGACGACAACTTCGCGACGATCGTCACCGCCGTGGAGGAAGGCCGCAGCATCTACGAGAACATCCAGAAGTTCCTGCGCTTCCTGTTCTCGACCAACCTGTCCGAAGTCCTGCTGATCTCGAGCGGCGTGGTGCTGGCGTTCGCGCTGGGGCTGCGCGACTCCTCGGGCGCGCTGCTGCTGCCGCTCACGGCGGCGCAGATCCTCTGGATCAACCTGATGACCGACGGTTTGCCGGCACTCGCACTGGCGCTCGACCGCACGCCCGGTGTGATGGAGCTCGAGCCGCGTCCGGCCGATGCGCCGCTGCTGGATCGCATGTCGCTGCGCTTCATCGCCGAAGCCGGGGTCGCCAAGGCGCTGCTCGCCCTGCTCGTGCTCGGCGTCGTGCCGGCCATCGGCTACTCGCACGAGACGGCGCGCGCGACGGCGTTCCACTTCATGGCCATCGGTCAGCTGCTGCTCACCTATCCGTCACGCCATACGTGGATGCAGCCGCTGCCGAACCGTTGGCTGCACATGGCGGTCGGCGCGGGCATCCTCCTGCAGGTCGGCGCGTCGCTGCTGCCGGTCACGTCACGGCTGCTCGGCGGGATCGCGCTGCCGCTGGAGCTGTGGGGCGTCGTGTTCGCGAGCGCGATCGCAGCGTGGGCGATCATCGAGGGCCTGGCGCGCTTCACGTGGCGGAACCGCGGCACGGTGTAGCGGCCGCGTCTCCTCGGTTCGTTGTCCGAACGAGGTAGGGCCGGCTGTCCCAGCCCGGCCGTCCTCGTCGCGACGTGGTTCATGGGCCGGGCTCGGAGAGCCGGCCCTACCAATCGTCAGCGCGGCCCTCAGAAGCTGTACTTCAGCGCGAAGCGGATCACGCGCTGGTTGGTCGCGCCCGTGATCGTGCCGAACTGCGGACTGGCCAGGCTCGTGTTCGGGTTGTTCCAGGCCGGCGTGTTGGTCAGGTTGAACGCATCGGCGCGGAGTTCGAAGAAGCGGTAAGTCTGTCCGAACGCGAAGCGCTTGACGAGCGAGAAGTCGAGCGCGGTGAAGCCGGGGCCGCGCATGCCGCTGCCGTTGCGCGTCGTGTTGCCGAAGGTCGCCGGCGCCGGCTGCGCGAAGGCGCTGCGGTCGAAGTAGAAGACGTTCGGGCCCTTGTCGCCGATGACGTTCGGCTCGGCCACCCGATCGGCATACAAGGTGTTCCCGGGGGCGCGCAGCAGGGCGCCATCGGCGGTCACGCTGAGCGGCGTGCCACCCATCAGCGTGAGCAGGCCCGAGGCCTGCCAGCCGCCCAGCGTGTACCGGAGCAGCGTGTTCTCGCTCTCGCGGAAGAACGGCAGGTCGACGACGAAGCTCGTGACCCACGTGTGGCGCCGCTCGAAGCCGGCAAGGCCGTAGCTGCGTTCCCAGTCGGCCGGCGTGGCGATGTCGCCGTTCTCGTCGTGGAAGTTCCGGGCGCGACCGAAGGTATAGCTGTTGGTCACGAGGATGCCGTTCATGAAGCGGCGATCGAGCTTGGCTTGCAGCGAGTGGTAGTCGCTGCGGCCTGGCGTGCGCGACGGGACGTCGGCGGTGCGGCCGAACGGGGCGAACAGCGGCCGGCCGGCATTGTCGAGACCGAGCGCGGTCGCGGCGTTGAGGTTGATCCTGTAGAGGATGTCCACGCCGCGATTGCCCACGTAGGCGACGTCGGCCGTGAAGCCCCACGGCAGCTGCCGCTGGTAGGCGACGTTCCACGAGTGCAGGACGCCGCCGAAGATGCTTTCGGGCAGCGAGAACAGGCCGGAACTGCGCAGGAACGGCTGGTCGACCGGGAGCACGCCGCTGGCCGGGATGTCCACCGGCGTCTGCGCGGGGAACCCCGTGGCCAGCGATCCGCCGCGCGTGAACGCGCTGGTGGCCTGCTGCAGCACATTGCCCTTCGTCGGGTAATTGAAGGCGTACGTATTGTCGGGGTACGGCGCGGTGCTCGCACCGTACCCGGCGCGCAGCACGTCGCGGTCGGTGAGACGCCACGAGATGCCGGTGCGCGGGTTGAAGTTCCACACCCGGGTCTTCACGCCCAGGTCGGCGGGGATGTCGCCGTAGCCGGCCACGCGCAGCGTGTTGTTGCTCGGGTCGTAGCTCGACAGCCCGCCCTGCTCCTGGATGCCGACAAACGGCGTGTAGTACTCGTAGCGCAGCCCGAGGTCCACGGTCACGTCCGGCCGCATCTGCCACTTGTCGTGCACGAAGAAGAAGTACTGCTTGTGCCGCGTGCCGGGCTCGTCGACATACGGCACGTCGCGTCGGACGTCGTTGGCGTAGTCGAGCAGGAAGCTGGCCATGGAGTTGGCGACGTTGTTGCGAATCGATGCCGCGTCGCTCGGCGACGACGTGCCCGACCCGTTGTAGGCGAAGGTGCCGCGCGGTCCGCCGAAATCCTGCGTCTGCAGGAGGAAATCGCGGTTGGTCCGGATGTCGGTGCCGAACTTCACCTGGTGGTTCCCGGCCAGCTTGGTCAGCGTCGTCGCGAACGTCCACGTCGTCTCGCCGCGGTCCCATGGCATCGAGTTCGAGAAGCCCACCACCGGGTTGCTGTAGTTCTGGATGTTCACCGACATGATGCCGCTCGTGTAGTCGCTGATGTTCACGCCCGGTACGCCCAGTTCCTGTGCGGTGTTCAGCCCCTGGCCCTCCGAGGCCGCGACGTTGTGGTACCACGTGAAGCCGCCCCGCACTTCCATCACGAGCGTGTTGGTCCAGGAGCGTGTCCAGTTCATGCCGGTGACGACCGTGTCGTTGGTGCCGGTGCCGGCAAACCCGCCGTTGGCCGGGCCGCCGATGTTGCCGCTGTACGGGGACGGGTCGATGACGACAGGGCGCATGAAGCTGAAGCGCGGCGAGAGCTGGTCCTGCGTGCTCGCCTGCCAGTTCACCTTGATGTCGAACTGATCGGTCTTGCGTTCCCTGACCGTGGTGCCTTCGAAGTTGGGCTGGCCAATCGGCTGTCCGGCGATGTTGGGCAGCGGGACGCGGTCGAGGATGGCTCGCGAGATCGGGCTGATCCTGTTGGCCGGCACGACGTTGTTGGCAAACGGCGTACGGCCGTTGCCCGCCGCGTCACCCGTGAGGGGATCGCGGATGACGGTGTTGGACGCGCTGCTGAAGTCCCCGTTGCGCCACTCGGCCGGTGGCACGAAGAAGCGCCAGTTCTTCCCGAGGTTGTCGTTGGTGCGCTGGTAGTCGCCGAAGTAGAAGAGGCGGTTCTTCCGGATGGGCCCGCCGACGACGAACCCGAACTGGTTGTAGTCGGTGTCGGGCTTGCTCGACGCGAAGTAGGGCGTCGCATTCAGGCTGTCGTTGCCGTGGAACCAGAAGGCACTCCCGCGCAGGTCGTTGGTGCCCGACTTGAGCGTGACGTTGGTCACCGCGCCGCCCGCGCGACCGAACTCCGCGTCGAAGTTGCTGGTGCTCACCGCCACCGTTTCCAGTGCCTCGGCCGACGGGATCAGCACCGTGAGCAGGCCGGTGCGGTGGTTGTTGTCGAGCCCCTCCATCTGGACGTTGTTGGCCAGGCGACTCTGCCCGTTGACCTTGCTCTCGAGCGAGTCCTGCGAGTTGAAGAACTCCGAGTGCGGACGCCCCGGACGGGTGGCCCCGGGCACCGTGGCCCACATGCCCTGGAAGTTCCGGCCGAAACCGAGCGGCATGGCCTGGATGGCCTGGCCCTGGATGATGCGCCCGGTGTCGGCGCGGTCGGTCTGCAACGCCGGGGCTTCGCTCGTGACCGTCAGCGTCTCGCTCAGGTCGCCGACCTCGAGCCGGAAGTCGACGCGGATCGTGGTGTTCACGTCGACCTGCACGTTCTCGCGCAACGCCTTCTTGAAGCCCGCAAGTTCCGCCTCGACCTTGTAGAGACCGTCACGGACGTTGGGGAACGTGTAGTTGCCCGATTCGTTCGAAATCGTGTTCTGCGCGATGTTCGTGCGGACTTCGGTGATGGTGACGGTCGCGCCGGGAACCGCGGCCCCGGAGGTGTCGGCGATGTTGCCGAGGATGCTGCCACGCGCCGCCTGCGCGTGCGCCTGCGGGACGTCGAGGCTCGCGCACAGAAGAACCAGCAGCGCACACGCCAGCCATTGGAGCCGACTCGCTCTTGCCATGTTCACTCCCTGCTCATCCAGCCGGGTGTACGGCCGACGAAGCACACGGCGGCGCTCGCGCGCACGAACGGGACGCCGGGTGTGGTTTGACCTGTTCTGGTGGCGCAGACTGTATGGCAGGCCAGCCGACCTGTCAATCGCACGAAACTCTCGAGCGGAGGACGGCTTGGCCCTGGTCCCCTGGCCCTCTGTCCACCTGTTACCTGCCATCCCCTCTCCCCGGGCTTCGCGGTACGATGGGTCGAATGCCTGACTACCGCCGGTAGGGCGCTGCGGCGCTGCGCTTGCGGATCGTCACGGCTGTCGCGCCCCGGATTCTGCCAGCCTCATGCGTGCCGACGGGAGCGTGATCGAGGTCGACAGGACAGGTATGCCCACCGCAACTCAGCAGGCGGCGCCGCTCTCGGCGTAC
>JAEYZV010000345.1 GCA_023427865.1 Acidobacteriota bacterium | reverse complement strand
GTATAGCCGGGAAGAAGAAGAAAGGAGGAAGGAGGAGGAGAAAGGACGGAGAAGGAAGGATGGAGGAGGAAGGACGGAGGAGGAAGGCGGGACGGCGAGGGTGAGGTTCGTAGCCGCCGGGCCCTGCCCGGCGGGCGGAATCACGTCTCAGGTCGCCGGCGTGATCGCCAGAAATGCTCGACCGGGCCTGCCCCGCGGCCGATGCCGGGCGCGTGGCGGATCGCACCGTCGAGGTACGCGCGCGCGTTGCGGAAGGCCTCCGGCAAGGTCCCGCCGAGCGCCAGTCCCGCGGCGATTGCCGCGGCGAACGTACAACCGGTGCCATGGGTGTGGCGCGTTGCGTGGCGAGGGCCGCGTTCCTCCACGAACGTCGTGCCGTCGAACAGCAGATCGACGACGTCCGACGTCTCGAGGTGGCCGCCCTTGATGATCACTGCGCCGGGCCCGAGGGCGTGCAGGCGGCGGGCGGCATCCCGAGCATCGGCTTCGCTCCTGACCGGCCGTCCGGTCAGCGCCTCCGCCTCGGGCGCATTCGGCGTGATCACGGTGGCAAGGGGCAGGAGATCGCGAACCATCACCTCGACCGCGTCCTCCGACAGCAGTCGATCGCGACTCTTGGCGATCATCACCGGATCGACGACCAGCGGGCCGGCGTGCCGGCGGCGGAGCGTGGCGGCGACGGCCCGGACGACGTCGGGGGTGCCGAGCATGCCGATCTTCACCGCGTCGGCGCCGATGTCCTCGAGCACCGCCTCGATCTGCGCGACGACGACGCTCGCCGAGACCATCTCGACAGCCCGCACGCCCCTCGTGTTCTGCGCCGTGATGGCCGTGATGGCGCTGGTGCCGAACACCCCGAAGGCGCTGAACGTCTTCAGGTCGGCCTGGATGCCGGCCCCGCCGCCGGAGTCGCTGCCTGCGATTGTCAGTGCCGTGGGCATGCCGTAAGATCCGCTCCCATGTACGCCGCCAGCCGGACCCCGCTCGGCTTCCTTGCCGGGACCACCCTGTTCGACGTCGTCTCCCACCGCAGTTCGTCGTGGGCGCTGCGGGGCGCCGCCGTCCTAGCCGCAACGGCAGCGACGGCGATGGCTGCGCAGGTCAGCATACCGTTCCACCCGATCCCGTTCACGCTGCAGCCGATGGTGGTGCTGCTCGCCGCCGCCGCGCTCGGCTCGCGGCTCGGCGCCTCGGCCCAGGTGCTGTACCTGCTCGTCGGCATCGCGGGCCTGCCGGTGTTTGCCGCGTCCCCGACCCTGCCGCCGGGGCTCGGTCGGATCATGGGCCCGACGGGAGGGTTTCTCCTGGCCTACCCGGTTGCCGCGTACCTGACGGGGATGCTCGCCGAGCGGCGCTTCGATCGCCGCTACGTGACCTCGTTCATCGCGATGCTCGCCGGTCTCGCCGTGGTCTACGTGGGCGGCACCACGAGCCTGGCGATCGCGCCACCGGGACTCGGCCTCGATGCGGCGGTGCAGGCCCTCACGCCATTCGCGATCGCCGACCTGCTCAAGCTCGTCATCGCTGCCGGTGTGCTGCCTTCGCTGTGGCAGCTCGTCGCAAGGACGCGCTAGCGGGGCCGGGCGCGTCCCACGAGTACCTCGTTCGCGCAGAACGGCGGCGGGGGCAGGCCCGCCGCTCCGCACGCCGGCCTGCAGGCGTCGCGCGCCCTCCGCGCGTAGACGGCCGATCGGCACGACCTTGCCAAACCAGCCCACCGGGCGGGCTGCGCGACCACGGGCGACCATCAGGTTCCAGGACCGGCCGAATCGATCGCTGGGGTCCGGTCAGCGCGGCGCGACCTGGCGGCGCCCCCATCCGACCACGGCCGACGCCCCGTTCGTCCCATGGACTGGGACCAGCGCCACCTCGGCCGCATAGTGTGTGTCCTGCTCCAGGAGAACGCATGCCGATACGACTGCTGATGGCTTCGGCGCTGACGTCGATGGTCGCCCTGATGGCGGCGGCCACGCCGATGGCGGCGCAGGCACCCGCCTCGCCTTCCTACGAAGTGCCGGTCGCGTACTACACGCTGCCGAACGGCCTGAAGGTGGTGCTCTCACGCGACACGACGGCCCCGACCGTGGTCGTCGCCGTGTACTACGAGATCGGCTTCCGCGTGGAGCCGCGCGATCGCACCGGGTTCGCCCACCTGTTCGAGCACATGATGTTCCAGGGATCGGCCAACCTCGGGAAGATGGAGTTCATCCGCCTCGTGCAGCGCAATGGCGGCGTGCTGAACGGGTCCACGCGGTTCGACTTCACCAACTACTTCGAGGTGCTGCCGGCGCACAAGCTCGAGACGGCGTTGTGGGCGGAGGCCGATCGGATGCGCGGCCTCGACATCACGCAGGAGAACCTCACCAACCAGCAGGGCGTGGTGATGAACGAGGTCAAGGTCAACGTGCTGAACCAGCCGTACGGCGGGTTCCCGTGGCTCGACCTGCCGCAGTACGCAAACACGAACTGGCACAACGCGCACAACTTCTATGGCGACCTGAAGGACCTCGAAGCTGCCACGCTCGCCGACGTCCAGGCCTTCTTCAAGACCTACTACACGCCGGCCAACGCGGTGCTCGTCGTCGTCGGTGACTTCGACGAGCCGCGGGCCAGGGCGATGATCGAGAAGTACTTCGCCGGCATCTCCGGCCCGAAGCCGCCGCCTCTCCCCGATCTCACCGAGCCGCGCCAGACCGAGCAGAAGCGCGCGAGCAGGAAGGATCCCCTCGCGACCAAGCCGGCGCTGGGGTTCGCGTACCACATGCCTGCCCGCAACACGCCCGAGTACTACGCGATGGGGCTGCTCGATCAGCTGTTGTTGCAGGGAGAGGACAGCCTGCTGCATCAGGAGCTCGTGAAGAAGAAGGCGTATGCCGGCCAGGTCGATGGCGGCATCAACATGCTCGGCAACATGTTCAACTACGCCGGCCCGATGCTGTGGATTGGCTCGCTGATCCACGAGCCGACGAACACGACGGAGGAGATCCTCGGCACCATGGACGCGACCATCGAGCGGCTGCAGGCCGCACCGGTGGATCAGGCCGCCCTCGACCGCGCCCTCGTCAAGCTGCGGTCCTCGCTGTACGGCTCGCTCACCGATCTCAACGGGTTCGGTACCGCCGACCTGCTGGCGTCCTTCGCCTTGTTCGACGATGACCCGGCCCGCATCAATACGCTGGAAGCGCAGTTCCGCAAGGTGACTCCGGAGCTGATCCAGAAGACGGCGCGGGAGTACCTCCGTCCGACCAACCGCACGGTGCTCGTGATCGAGCCCGGCCAGGCCGCCGCGCCCGGCGCGGCGCAGGAGTGAGCGCCATGCGACCCATGATGCTCGGGACCCTTGCGGCCGCCATGCTCGCCGCGACGAGCGCCCTGGCGCAGTCGCCCGCAAGGCAGCAGCCTCCCGCCGGCGACGCGCCCAAGCCGTTCACCCTGCCGGCCGCCGAGACGTACACGCTGCCCAATGGGCTCGGCGTGACCCTCGTCCCGTACGGCACCGTGCCCAAGGTGCGCGTGCATCTTGCCGTCGATGCCGGCAACGTGGACGAAACCGCGCAGCAGGTCTGGCTCGCCGACCTGACGGGCGAACTGTTGAAGGAAGGGACGACGACCAAGTCGTCCGAAGCCGTTGCCGAGAGCCTTGCGCGGATGGGCGGCAGCCTGGGCGTGAGCGTGGGTGGCGACGTCACGTCGATCTCGACCGACGTGCTCACGGAGTACGCCGCCGACGCCGTGGGCATCGTCGGCGATGTCGCCCAGCATCCGGCACTCCCGGCCTCCGAGCTCCCGCGTCTCGCGGCGGACCTCGTGCGCAACCTGGCACTTGCGAAGTCGCAGCCGTCGGCGCTCGCGCAGGAGCAGTTCGCGAAGGTCCTCTACGGCGCGCACCCGTACGGGCGCCTCTTCCCGACCCCGGCGATGATCGAGGGGTTCACGCACGCGGACGTGACTGCGTTCCATGCCGCCAACTTCGGCGCCTCGCGGGCACACCTGTACGTGGTCGGCCGGTTCGACGAGGCCGCCGTGCGCCGCGCCATCGACGCGGCCTTCTCGGGTTGGAAGAAGGGCACACCGGCAGGACGCGCCGCACCCAAGCCCTCTACGACGCGTGCGCTGCACGTCATCGACAGGCCGAAGGCGCCGCAGTCGACGCTGTTCATCGGCCTGCCGGTCGTGGACCCCGGTCATCCCGATTACATCGCCCTCCGGGTGACCAATGCGCTGCTCGGCGGGTCCTTCGCATCACGCATCACGTCCAACATCCGCGAGCAGAAGGGCTACACGTACTCACCCAATAGCCAACTCGTCGCCCACCCGAAGGTCGCGCACTGGGTGCAGGTCGCCGACGTCACGACGGCGGTGACGGGGGCATCGATCAAGGAGATCCTGTTCGAGATCGAGCGGCTCCGGAAGGAAGCGCCAGCCGCCGACGAAGTCGAGGGCATCGCCAACTACCTCGCGGGTGTGTTCGTCCTGCAGAACTCGTCGCGCGGCGGCATCGTCGCGCAGCTCGAGTTCATCCGGCAGCACGGACTCGGCCCCGATTACCTGCGGACGGTCGTCCAGAAGATCCAGGCCGTGAGCCCTGCCGACGTCCGGCGCATCGCCGACACCTACCTGGACCCGGCCAGGATGACGATGGTGGTCGTGGGGGACACGTCGCAGATCGAGCAGCAGGTGGAGCCGTACCAGACCCGCTGACGACCAACGGGCACGGCGCAACGGCGACGAACCTCGACGCGCAAGCCGGACCCGGCCGGCCGGCAATCGCCGTACAGTAGCCGTCGCCGCCTGGGCGACGGACCGCCCCTCGGGCCGGGCCCCGCGGCGGCGTAT
>JAEYZV010000281.1 GCA_023427865.1 Acidobacteriota bacterium | reverse complement strand
GCTTCGTCGCGGATGCGCTGCAGCAGCCGCAGCGCCGGTGTACCGGCGCCGAAGTCGATGGGGTCGGGTCGGTCGCGCAGGAACACCAGTTCCTCCTGCTTGGCCAGACCGATGGCCACCACGTGCTCGATGCCGAGGGCCTCGAGGGCCTCGTACGCGGCCTCGAGCTGTCCCTTGCCGCCGTCGATGACCACCAGGTCCGGCCATGGACCGCCGGCATCGGCCACGCCCCGGTAGCGCCGTCCCACCACCTGACGCATCGCCGCGAAGTCGTCCAGGAACTTCACGCCTTCGCCCCTCGGCGCTTCGGCGAGACTCCCGCCTTCCGGCCTGACGCGGAACTTGCGATAGTCGCTGCGCTTCATGCGGCCGTCCTCGCAGACGACCATCGACGCGACCGTCTCGGCGCCCTGCAGCGTGGAAATGTCGAAGCAATCGATACGGCGCGGCAGCGCCGGCAGCCCCAGCGCCGACTGCAGCGTTTCGAGCGCCTCGTAGTTGGCGGCGCCCTCGGCGTTGAAGCGGGCGTCGTACGAGAGCGACGCGTTGCGCTCGGCCAGCTCCAGCAGGGCCTTCTTGTCGCCGCGCTGCGGCATCGTCACGAGCACCTGCCGTCCCGCCCGCGCCGACAGCCACTCCGCGAGCAGATCCATGTCGGGCAGCTGCACCGGCACCAGCACCTCCGGGGGCGGCGCGTGATCCGAGTAGAAGTGCAGGACGGCGGCTTCGACGAGGTCGTCGAGGCGGGCATCGCGCGCCTGGTCGGCGTTGGTGATCATCTCGACTCGGTCCACGACGCGGCCCGACCGCACCTGGAACGCCTGGACCACCGCCCCCGCCGGGCCCAGCTTCACGCCGATCGCATCGCGATCGCCCATGCGCGGTGTCGCCATCTTCTGCTGGCGATCACGAAGCGTCTCCAGCGTGCGGATCGTGTCGCGCATCTGCGCGGCCTGCTCGAAGCGCTCTTCATCGGCCGCCGCGTACATGCGCGATTCGAGATCGACGATCAGCTCCTCCGTGCGGCCGTCGAGCAGCAGTTTCGCGTCGCGCACGGCGTGCTGGTACTGCTCGGCCGAACACAGGGCCGCGACGCACGGCGCGAGGCAGCGCTTGATGTCGTACTCGAGGCAGGGACGCCCGCGCTGCCCTGTGATCAGCTCGCGACACGAGCGGATGCCGAACAGCTTGTGCGACAGGCTGCGCGTCTGCCAGGCCAGCGACGCCGGCATGAACGGACCGGCGTAGTGGTCGCCGTCGTTGGCGACGCGCCGAACGACCGATACGCGCGGAAACGCCTCGGACGTGCTCAGCCGCAGGTACGGGTACGTCTTGTCGTCGCGCAGCTTGATGTTGTACTTCGGCGAGCGTTCCTTGATGAGGTTGTTCTCGAGCGCGAGCGCCTCGACCACCGAGTCGGTGACGATCACGTCGAGGCCGGCGATCTCGTCGAGCAGGGCCTCGGTCTTGGGCGAGGTGCCGCGCGCGCCGAGGTAGCTGCGGACCCGGTCGCGCAGCGCCCGCGCCTTGCCGACGTAGATCGTCTCGCCCGTCCGGTTCCGGTACAGGTAGACCCCGGGCTGCTCGGGGAGCCGCGCGATCTGGGGCTTGAGATCTTCGATGGCCATGGACTTGGGGACGCCTCGACCCTCACCCTGACGGGTTGCAGGACGTGACCGGACCCTCCATTATATCGACGGGCAAATGACCTTCACGGGCGCCGTCGGCGCGATCTTCATGTTCCCGCTGCGGGCGATCATCAGGGCCTGCATCGCGCTGCGCATCCATCCCAACGTGCTGACGCTGATCGGCGTCTGCATCAACCTGGCCGCCGCCTGGGCGCTCGCCCTCGGCCGCTTCGTGCTGGCCGGCTTCATCATGGTCGCGGCCAACCTGTTCGACTTCATCGACGGCAAGGTCGCCCACCAGACGGGCACGGCGAGTGCCTTCGGGGGGTTCTGGGACTCGGTGATGGATCGGTTCTCGGACATGGCGCTGTTCCTCGGGCTGGTTTACCTCTACGGCAGCCTGCAGCGGCCCGACTACGTGCTGATCACCGCCCTGGCGATGACGTTCACGGTGCTGACCAGCTACACCCGGGCCCGTGCCGAGTCGCTCATCGAAAAGTGCAAGGTCGGCTTCATGGAGCGGCCCGAACGCATCGTCCTCTTCATGATCGGCGCGTTCACCAACCGCATGGCAGCGGTGCTCTGGGTGATCCTCGTGCTGTCGGCGCTCACCGTCGCCGGCCGCATCTACCACACGTGGCGTGAGCTCGAAGGCGCGAGGGTGGCAGCATGAGTCGCCTGCCGATCGAAGAGCGCCTGCCGACGCCGCTGCTGTTCTTCTGGCGCATCTTCTACTGGACGTACGAGCGCACGTCGGTGCCCTACGACATGATGGTCATCGCCATCCTGGCGTTCGTCTGGCTGACGCCGCCGGACTGGCTGCGGGACCCCACCGCGCACGGCATGGGGCTGCTCGGGTGGATTCTGGGCGAGTAGGCGAAATTTGAAATTTCAAATTGGAGATGCTCGATCAGGCGTTTTGCCTCCGCGCGATTGCACATTTCCAATTTGGAATTTGAAATTCGAGATGCTCAAAGAGGCGGATGCCTCCGCCCCCCTGCCATTCTGAAATTCCGAAATTCTGAAATTCGAGATTCAGACTGCCAGGTCCTTGATCCCCCTGCGTGGTTCCGATAGAACCACCCTAGTGCCGCAGCCGTTCCTGTCCCAGTTGCTGCTCCTGCTCGGAGCGGGCTTCCTCGTGGCGAACGTGCGCATCCTCGTCGATGTGGTGCGCTCCTTCCGGATGCGGTCCCGCGCGCTCCTGACGTGGCGCAGTGCCCCGCCGAAGTACTACGGGCTGTTCCTGGCGATGGCCGCGATGCTCGGCCTCGTGCTCATCGTCAAGCTGCTGTTCCTGCGGCTGCCGCCCACGGAGGTCTTCGGCGAGGCGATGATGCTCACCTACTACGGCTACCTCGTGCCGCTGAGCGTGCGCATCGGTCGGGGATTCTACGAGGACGGCGTGTGGGTGGACAACGGCTTCCTGCCGTATCACGAGATCGGCGGGCTCACCTGGCGGGAGGGCGAGCAACTGACGCTGGTCTTCATCCCGCGGATGCGGCAGGTCGCCCGCAAGCTCGTGGTGCCGGCGCCGTTCTACGGCGCGGCGCGGCGGCTCCTGCGCGACAAGATCGCCGGCCACGACATCGACTTCTGGGGCAAGGCGCTCGACCTGGGCGCTCACGACCAGCGCGACGACGCATAGACACAGTCAGGCGGGACGGCGATCCTCCCGTCCGTCACCAGCGGGCGACGCCGACGCAAACGGCCGGCTGGGGAGAGCCGGCCCTGCCGTACATGCCGATTCACCCCGCCAGCGTGGGGTCGAAGCACCTGCGGCAGCGGGCCTCGTAGGCGCCCGTGGCGCCGACGAGCACCAGTTCGCTGCTCTGCACGAGCCGCTGGGTATGGTTGGCAGGCTCGCCGCACACCATGCAGATGGCGAGCGTCTTGGTGATGTACTCCGCGATCGCCAGCAGTTGTGGCATCGGCTCGAACGGGCGCCCGAGGTAGTCCTGATCCAGTCCGGCCACGATCACGCGCTTGCCGCGGTCGGCGAGCGTGCTGCACACGGCCGGCAGTTCGACGTCGAAGAACTGCCCCTCGTCGATGCCGACGACCTCGGTGTCGTCGTGCACACCGGCGAGGATCTCGGCCGACGTGCTGACGGCCAGCGACGGCAGCCGCATCTCGCTGTGCGAGGTGATGTGCGTCTCCGAATAGCGATCGTCGATGGCCGGCTTGAACACCTGCACGCGCCGCTTCGCAATCTGGGCACGCCGCAGCCGGCGAATGAGCTCCTCGCTCTTGCCGCTGAACATGCTGCCGACGATGACTTCGATCCATCCGCCGGACGGGATGGGACGTTGGGAACTCTGATCGATCACGAATACACCCTGCCGGGATTCGGGATTCGGGATTCGGGAGTGTCGGGAGTCGGGCGGCGGGATTCGGGCGTCGGCACTCGGCTGCAGGCGCGCCGTACGGGGCGCGACGGAGGACGTCGAGTTCCCGGACCGGCCCGGGGGAGCCGATCTCGAATCCCCAATCCCCAGTCCCGGCAGCCCCGGAGCCTGTTACACCCGCGAGAGGTACTCCCCCGTCTCCGTGTTGACCCGCAGCACGTCGCCGACGTCCACGAAGGCCGGCACGGTGACCACGTACCCGGTCTCCACGGTGGCCGGCTTGGTCTGCGCGCTGGCGGTGGCGCCCTTGATGCCGGGCACCGTGTCCACCACCTTCAAGTCCACCGTCTGCGGCAGCTCGATGCCCACCGGGTTGCCCTCGTAGAACTCCACGCTGATCGTGGACTCGGGCATCAGGTAGTTCATGGCGTCGCCGAGCGCCTCCTCGGTCATGCCGATCTGCTCGTACGAGGCGAGGTCCATGAAGTAGAAGCTGTCGCCGTCCTTGTACAGGTACTGCATCTCGCGTTCGTCGAGCATCGCGCGCTCCACGATGTCCTCGGAGCGGAACCGGTGCTCGAACATGGTCCCGTCCTTCACCTTGCGCATCTTCGCCCGCACGAAGCCGCGCAGGTTGCCCGGCGTGACGTGCTGGGTCTCGACGATGCGACACAGCTCGTTGTTGTGCTTGATCAGGTTGCCCTTGCGAAGGCGGGTGGCTGCAACGGAACTCATGACACTCCTGGCAGGCCTGCGTCGACCCGGAAGGTACGTAAAACCTGAGGATGGTAGCACGCAGGCCTTTGCTACGATGAACGGCATGCGCTGGGAATCCCTTCGCGAGTACCGGTCGCGCGCCGGGCACTCCGACCGCCGCGGCGACTCGGGCTGGACGCCGCCTGCCGACGTCAGCGAGACCGAGGACTCCTTCATCGTCGTCGCCGAGTTGCCCGGCGTGAAACGGGCCGACGTCGACGTGGCGGCCACGCACGACACCCTGACGATCCGCGGCCACCGCCCGGACCCGGGCTGTGACGCGAGCTGCTACGTCCGCCTCGAACGCGGCCACGGCCAGTTCGTCCGCCGCTTCACCTTCCCCGCGCGGCTCGCGGTGGACAAGGTGCAGGCCGACTTCAAGGACGGCATCCTCACGGTCACGCTGCCGAAGGTGATCGAACAGCGCGGCCGGCGTGTCGAGGTCGGCTGACCCCATGTCGAGGAGATTCCTGCTGCCGGCGGCGCTCGTCCTCGGAAGCTTCGTGGCCGGCATGGTCGTGACCGGACGGATCGGCCCGGGCGAGACCGCAACCGCCGGGTCGGCGCAGCCGACGAAGGCGCCGGCCGCAGAGGCGCCGCCCGTGGTGCCGGCGTCGAAGGCCGGTGCGGTGGCGTCTGGCGCGCTGCCGTCGTTCGAGGACGTCGCCGAGCGCGTGATTCCGAGCGTCGTGAACATCTCGGCGGAGGGACTGCAGCGATACCGCCTGCCGTTCGGCTTCATCGACGAGCAACCGACGCAGAGCGCGGGCTCCGGCGTCATCGTCCGCAAGCAGGGCAACGTCGGCTACGTGCTGACCAACGCCCACGTGATCGGCAACGCCAACCGCTTCACCGTGGTGCTCTGGAACCGCCGCCAGCTGACCGCCGACATCGTCGGGCTCGATCCCTATGCCGATCTCGCCCTGCTCCGCATTTCCGACCCGTCGCTGCAGCCGATCGCCTGGGGCGACAGTTCACGCCTGCGCGTCGCCGAATGGGTGATGGCCGTCGGCAACCCGTATCAGCTCGGCGAGACGGTCACGCTGGGCATCATTTCGGCACTCGGCCGCACGAACCCCCAGATCTCGCTCGTCGCCGACTACATCCAGACCGACGCGGCCATCAACCCGGGCAACTCCGGCGGCGCGCTCGTCAACCGCCGCGGTGAGCTGATCGGCATCAACACCTGGATCTACAGCGAAAGTGGTGGCTACCAGGGGATCGGCTTCGCGGTCCCGAGCAACCTCGCGCGCGAGATTGCCGGGCAGCTCGAGCAGCACGGCAAGGTGCGCCGCGGCTCGATCAGCGGCATCCTGCGCATCGCGCCGATGACGCCGGGCCTGGCCGACGATCTCGGTGTGCCCTCCGACGAGGGCGTCGTGGTGTTCCGGATGAGCCGCTCGGGCGATGCCTACAGCGCCGGCATCCGTCCGGGCGACGTGATCGTGGCCTTCGATGGCAAGGCGGTGCGCCAGAGCGAGGACTTCGAACGTTCGATGCTGAATGCGTCCGTGGGGTCGGTCGCCACGCTGCGCATCCGCCGCGGCCGCGAGGAATTCGACGTCAAGGTCCCGGTCGTCGAAGCGCAGATCAGGGGAGCACGGTAGGAGGCGGCCTTCGTCGTCCGGCCGTCGGCCTTCGTCGTCCGGCCGTCGGCCTTCGTCCCATCGGTGCATGCGTCGGGCCATCTCGTACGGGGGGAGGCGGCGGGCCTTCTCCTACGGGTGTAGGCGTCGGGCCTTGCCCGACGCGCATGATGGCGTCCGCCGGGCAAGGCCCGGCGGCTCATGTGGAGAGGAATGGCGTCGGCTAACGCGGTCGTCCCGACACGGACGGGTGGCCCGGCACGTAGGCGCGCCAGGGGTGCTCGGTGCCGACCCGGATGCCGATGCGAGGGCTCCACGCCACCGGCAGCACGGCCGCCCGGCGCGGCGCGCGCTCGATGCGGAGCGTGCCATCGAAGAGCGGCTCACGATTCTGCGCCCCCGTAATCCCCAACGCACGCGTCAGGTTGCCCGGCCCGCGGCACAGGTCCGCGTCCACGCCGGTCCACTCCACCACGCCGCCGTGCTTCTTCCGCGCACGCCGCAACCGCATGTGCTCGAGGCCGTCGATGGGCTCCAGGGCGCGGATGAGCACCGCCGCCGGCGCGCCCGCGGGCTCGACCACGGCGTTCACGAGCCAGTGCACGCCGTAGTTGAAATACACGTACGCCATGCCGGGGGGCCCATAGAGCGGCGCGTTGCGCGGCGTGGGCCCGGGCGCCGCATGGCAGGCCGGGTCGTCCTCGCCGATGTAGGCCTCGACCTCGACGATGCGTCCGGCGGTGCGGAGGCCACCTTCGTCGTGGACGAGCACGCAGCCGATGAGCGCCTCGGCGACGACCAGCGCCGGCCGCTCGTAGAACTTCTGAGGAATCACCACGAGGAAGGTAGGGCCCGCTGTCCCCAGCGGGCCGTCCGCCGCCAGCGAACGGTCGGCACTGCCTCTAGACTTTCCGCAACCGAGCGATCGCTCGCTCGGCAGCCCTGACGACCCGCAGATCCTTGTCGCTCCGCGCCCGCTCGAGCAGCCCCATCGCCCGATCGCCGCCGATGAACCCGAGCACGAGCGTCGCGCGCTCCCGCGTCTCCACGTCGGGCTCGGCGAGCGCCTGTTCGAGCCCCGGCAGCGCACGGGGACCGAGTTCCACGAGGTACGCCATCGCCTGTTCGTGGTTGGCGCCGTGGTCGAGCGCGCTGACCAGCGTCGCCACGCCACCACTCGCCTGCCCCGATCCCACGACCGCGGCGAATGCCCCGGCGAGCAGCACGTCGGTCTCCTTTGCGCCGGCCAGCGCCGCGCCGGCCTGCTGCGCAGCCTCGGCATTGCCGCTGCGCGCGAGGCCCTCCGCGGCCAGGCGCCGCAGGTTCGCCTGCCGTGCGGTGAGCTGCGCGAGGAACAGTTGCTGTGAGGACGCATGGGCGATGCGGGCGAGCGCATCGAGTGCCGCTTCGGCCCGCGGGCCCTTGCCCTCGTAGTAATGGAACTGGTCGGTCAGCGCCTGCAGGGATTGCCACGCCTTGATGTCGCCGAGCGCGCGCATCGCGGCCGTCGCCACGCGGGTGCTGTCGTCGTTGAGCGCCGCGACGAGCGCATCGCCGGCCGTCGTCACGCGAAGGCCGCCGATGACGCGGGCGGTGGCCTCGCGCACCGACTCGCTCCTGTCCTGCAGCAACCGTGGCAGCGCCTCGGCCGCGTAGCCGTCGAGGGGCGGTCGCGCCATCACGCCGAGCGCATACACCGCTTCGAGCCGCACGCGTTCGCTTCCGTCGAACATCGCCTGGGCCAGACCGTTGGTGAGCTCGATCGGCACCGGCTGCGGGATGAGGCCGTACGGACCGAGATCGTAGATGCGCTGCGCGGCCGCGATCAGCCGCGACGTCGGACGCACGCGCAGCCCTTTCCGGCGGTCCACGACCTCCGGCTTCTCCACGTGGTAGAAGCTCAGGAGCGTGTAGATCGCTTCGAGCTGGATGTCGTCGACGGGATCGGTGAGGAGTTGGCTGATCGGCGCGATGGCTTCCGGGTATGCCGTGGCGCCGAGGGCACGCAGCGCATCGCGCCTCGTCTCGGGATCCGGGGATTTCAGGTTCGCCACGACCTGGTCGTACGAGGCGCGCGGCGCGGCGGGCGGCTCCTGGGCGAAGGCCGGCGTGGTGCTCGCGAGCAACACCACGAGAACGCTCGTCGTCAGTGCATGCACGTCCGGTAGTGTACCGGAGGCCTGCTATGCGTTGGGCACGGTGTCGTGGTGGCGGTGCAGGACCGCACGCAGGTGCTGCCCGGTGTAGGAACCCGGCACCTCCGCGATCGCTTCCGGCGAGCCGACGGCCACCACGTGCCCGCCCTCGTGCCCGCCTTCGGGACCGAGGTCGATCACCCAGTCGGCCGTCTTGATCACGTCGAGGTTGTGCTCGATCACGAGCAGCGAGTGCCCTGCCGCGAGCAGCTTGCGGAACGCGGCGAGCAGCTTGGCGATGTCGTCGAAGTGCAGGCCCGTGGTCGGCTCGTCGAGGATGTAGAGCATGCGCTCGCCGCCTTGCGTGGCCAGGTGCGACGCGATCTTTATCCGCTGCGCCTCGCCACCCGACAACGTCGTCGCCGGCTGCCCCAGGCGGAGATAGCCGAGGCCGATCTCGTCGAGCACCTGGAGGCGTCGCAGCACCTTCGGCGAGCCGTTGAAGAACTGCAGCGCCTCGCGCACCGTGAGGTCGAGCACCTGGTGGATGTTCTTGCCGCGGTAGGTGACCTCGAGCACCTGCGGACGGAAGCGCGTCCCCTCGCACACGTCGCACGGCACGAACACGTCGGCCAGGAACTGCATCTCCACGCGCACCTGGCCCTCGCCCTCGCAGGCGTCGCAGCGGCCGCCCGGCACGTTGAACGAGAAGCTGCTGGCCGTCAGCCCGCGCGTCCGCGCGTCCTTCGTGGATGCGAACAGCTCGCGGATCGGATCGAAGGCCTTCAGGTACGTGACGGGATTCGAGCGCGGCGTCCTGCCGATCGGCGCCTGGTCCACGAGCACGACGTCGGTCACCAGCTCGATGCCCTCGATGCGCCGGCAGGCACCGACGCCCTTGTCCCAGTCGCCCTTGGCCTTCTTGATACCGGCGTGGATCACCTCGTGCACGAGCGTGGACTTGCCCGACCCCGACACGCCCGTCACCACCGTGAAGAGTCCCAGGGGGATCTCGACGTCGATGTCCTGCAGGTTGTGCTCGGTCGCGCCGTGCACGCGCAGCTTCTGGCCGGTCGGCTTGCGGCGCGTCGGCGGCACCGGAATCGCCAGGTCCTCGCGCAGGTACTTCCCCGTGAGCGACCGCGGGTCCTTCCGCAGGCCCTCGAGCGACCCCGCATACACGACACGGCCACCGAGTTCGCCAGCGCCCAGCCCCATGTCGATCACTTCGTCGGCCACGGCGATCATGTCGGCATCGTGTTCCACGACGAGGACCGTGTTCCCCTGGTCGCGCAGTTGCCGGAGGATGCCGATGAGCCGCAGGTTGTCGCGCGGATGGAGACCGATCGACGGCTCGTCGAGCACGTAGAGCGTGCCCACGAGCGCGGAGCCGAGCGAGGTGGCGAGGCTGATGCGCTGCGACTCGCCGCCCGACAGCGTCGACGACAGGCGATCGAGCGTGAGGTACTCGAGACCGACGTTGCTCAGGAACCGGAGCCGCTTGACGATTTCGACCTGCAACTTGTCGGCGATCGCGAGCTCGCGCTCGGAGAGCTGCAGGCTCGCGAAGAAGTCGAGCGCCTCACGCACGGTCATCGCGCCGACGCGGTCGATGGTCAGCCCCTGTACCTGCACGTCGCGCGCCTCGCGCCGCAGCCGCGATCCGCCGCAGTCCGGGCACGTCTGGTACCCGCGGTAGCGGCTCAGGAACACGCGGACGTGGACCTTGTACTTCTTGCGCTCGAGCGCCGCGAAGAACCCGCGCACGCCCTCGTAGCTGCCGTCGCCGTCGATGACGAACGAGCGCTCGGCATCGGTGAGCTGCTCCCACGGCACGTCGAGGCGCACTCTCCCCTCGCGGCCCTGGCGCTTCAGGTGCGTGTGGTAGCCGCGGTACTGCGGCTTGGTCCACGGCTCGATGGCGCCCTGCGCCAGCGTCCTGGCCGGGTTCGGCACCACCAGCCCGAGGTCGAGTTCCATGACGTTGCCGAAGCCGTGGCACGTCGGGCAGGCACCGAACGGGTTGTTGAACGAGAACAGGCGCGGCTGCGGCACCTCGTACGGGATGCCGCACGCACGGCACTCGAAGCGTTCCGAGAAGACGTGGCGGACGGGTTCCGCGGTCGCCGCGTCGGCTGGACTCCCCTGCCCGGCGCGCTGGCGACCGTCGGGCTGCTCCTGCGCAAAGGCGGCGCCGCCGCCTTCCTGGTACGCGATCTCGAGCGAGTCGGTGAGGCGCGCCACCACGTCGGGCCCGACCTTCACGCGGTCGACGATCACCTCCAGCGTCGTCCGTCCCTCGAGCACCGACGACGGGAGGTCGGCGAGGTTCTGCACCTGTCCGTCCAGCAGCACCCGCGTGAAACCGCGGCGCCGCAGCGTCTCCAGCGTCGCCTCGAGCGAGAGACGCGCGTCCTTCTTCGTCGTGCGCCCGGCCTTGCCGCCGTTGTCGTCCTCGTCGTCGCGCGTCGTGTCCTCGTCGGCCGACGCCACGTGCAGGCTCACGACCGGCATCTCGAACCCGAGCAGCAGCCGCGTGCCTTCGGGCAGCGCCGCGAGCCGCTGCGCCACCACCTCGGCTGACTCGCGGATGACCTCGCGGCCGCAATTGCGACAGAACGTGCGGCCGACCCGCGCAAACAGCAGCCGCAGGTAGTCGTGGATCTCCGTCGTCGTGCCGACGGTGCTTCGCGGGTTGCGGATGCTGTTCTTCTGCCGGATGGCGATGGCCGGCGAAATGCCCGTGATCGCGTCGACGTCGGGCCGTTCCATCCGCTCGAGGAACTGCCGCGCATAGGCCGACAACGACTCGACGTACCGCCGCTGCCCCTCGGCGTAGATCGTGTCGAAGGCGAGCGACGACTTGCCGGACCCGGAGACGCCCGTGATGACGATCAGCCTGCGCGCCGGCAGGGTGACGTCGACGTTCTTGAGGTTGTGAGTACGGGCGCCCCTCACCACGATGTCGCGGATCGGCGCGGGCTGCGGAGTGGACATCAATCTCTCAGCATACCAAGCGGGAAGCGGGAAGCGGGGAGCGGGGAGCGGGGAGCGCGGAGTGGAGAACCGGGCACCGGCGGGGACTGCCCCGACGCGGCGTCCCTCCGCCGCGACCCACGGGCCAACGCCACGGCTCGAAGCCCCGGGCCAACCACGCGGAGTTAGACTAGCGGCCATGTTCCGCGCACTGAAGTCGCTGTTGGCGGTGGCCGCGCTGTGCCTCGCCGTTCCCGCGCCGGATCTGCTGGCGCAAGCCAAGGC
>JAEYZV010000274.1 GCA_023427865.1 Acidobacteriota bacterium | reverse complement strand
CTCGATGGCCGTGATGTCGAGCGCTCGCAGGTACTCGATGATCGCAGGGTGCGCGATGCCGAGGTACTTGCCGCGCCACTCCGGCGGGATGTCCGGGTGGCGCATCGTGAGGCCCTTGACGTGTGCCTCGTAGATGACCGTCTTGTGCAGCGACGTGCGCGGGAAGCGGTCGTCCCCCCAGTCGAACCGCTCGTCGACGACGACCGACTTTGGCATGAATGCGGCCGAGTCGGCGTCGTTCACCGCGCCCTCGGGATCGCCGAACCGGTAGGGGAACACCGCCTCGTTCCACTGCACCTGTCCCTCGATCGCCTTGGCGTAGGGATCCAGGAGCAGCTTGCTCGGGTGGCACCAATAGCCCCGCCCCGGGTCGTACGGGCCGTGAATCCGGAACCCATAGCGGGCACCCGGATGCACGCCGGGCACGTAGCCATGCCAGCAGTACGCCGTCACCTCGGGCAGCGTGATGCGTGTTTCCTGCCCCTCCTCGTCGAACAGGCAGAGCTCGACCGTCTGTGCCGGCTCCGAGAAGATCGAAAAATTCGTACCCGCTCCGTCGTAAACCGCCCCCAGTGGATATGCCCGTCCGGGCCAGATTTCCATATGCGCCGGCACAGCGTAGCAGGGTGCGTGCCAAACCTCGGCGGCTGATACGCGGCTGAGCTTGGCCTCCGTGGCCGGCGTACTCATGCGATACGCTTGGCGCGCCCCAGTCCCATCGCAGGAGACACGCGTGCGCGTCACAGCTTCCTACGCTCTGATCGGGCTCCTCGCCATGGCCCCATCGGCCGTCCATGCGGCCGATCCGGTCCCACTCGGCGTCGACGTCGTTGCACCCGCCGACGGCGATGCGGTCCTCTCCGGCAACGGCCGCTTCGTGGCATGGATTGCCCGCGCCTATCCGATCTACGAACTCCGCGTGAAGGACCGGAATACGGGCCAGATCGATGGGTACGGCGTCGAGGTGGTGCGCGCAACGGACGGCCTGCCCGCCCGCGGACTGGACCGGTTGTACGGCATCAGCGACGACGGCCGCTACGTGACGGTGACCACGGTGTTCTCCTCGACCTACACGTCCGAGGTCACCACGCTCCGGTTCGATCGCCTGTCGGGCACGCATCTCGTGTTGGGCCGGTCGCCCGAGACATCGCCGCCGCTCGACACCATCGGCGTGGCGATGAGCCGCGACGGCCAGGTGCTGGCCTGGCTGCAGGCTGGCGTGTACCCCGACGTCCCGGCCCGCGTGATGCTCTGGACCGCCGCCGATCCGGTGAAGCGCGAGATCGGCCGGACCTGTGTCGGCAGCGGGCCTTACGGCAGCACCGACAGCTGCACCTGGGGCTCGGCCGTCAGCGGCGACGGCTCGTTTGTGATGTACACGGCTGGCTCGACCACGCCCGAGGCGCTCGCCGTGTACGACGTCTCGACTGGCAAGCGCGACTACTACCCGCAGATACGGCCCGCCACCTATCGCTATTCGGCCGGGCCCACGATCGTGACGACGGCCACGGGAGAACACGTGCTGGCACGCAGGGCGTCGATGCCGACGCCCTTACCGGAACTCGGCCTTCTCGACCGCGGCCGCAGTTCGGTCGATCCGCTCGCGGAGGCACAGGGTTACGACGCGCGGGCGATGAGCGACGACGGTCTCCGGGTGCTGCTGCAGGGAGGCAGTGCCGCGATCCTCGATCGGCAGAGCGGCCTGATCTACGACCTGCCGCGTACGTACGCTCTGGGCCTCTCCGGCGACGGCCGGTCGGTGCTCGCGTGGTACACGCACGAAGACGGCTCGGGCACAGACCTCCGGGCGATCGACCTGGATGCGGACGCCGACGGCATGCTCGATGGCTGGGAAGTCCGATTCGGTCTCGATCCCACAAGCGGTGTGGATGCCACGGCCGACAACGACGGAGACGGCATGACGAACGTGGCCGAGTTCGCCGTGCGGTCCCATCCGACGGCAGTCTCCTCTGCCACTCGCCTCTTCGCGGAGGGCGCCGGCGGCGATTACTTCGATACGACGCTGAGCGTGTTCAACCCCGGCGAGACCGCACGCAACATCGTCGTGCGTTTCCTCGGCGCCGGCGGGACCGCCGCCAGCCGCGTGTTGCGCCTGGAGGCCCACGAACGCGCCGACGTCAACTCCTGCTGCATCGCGACGCTCGACGCCACCGAGTTCGCCCTCGTCGTGGAGAGCGACGGCCCGGTCGTCGCCGACCGCCGCATGACGTGGGACCGCGCCACGGGATACGGCAGCCACGCGACCACGGGCGTCGCGGCGCCGGCCACTACCTGGTACTTCGCCGAAGGCGCGACCATCGGTGGCATCCAGACATTCTTCCTGCTGCAGAACCCCGGAGACGTCGACGGGACGGCGGCGGTGGAGTTCCTGCTGGCCGACGGCACACAGGTGACGCGAAGTCTCACGGTGCCGGCGCAAAGCCGGCGCACGCTGTGGGTGAATCAGGAGGGCGGCTCACTCGCTGCGGCGGAGTTCGCAGCCGTCGTGCGAACGTCGGTGCCGATGGTGGCCGAGCGGGCCATGTACCGCGACGCCGAGGGGCAGATGTTCGCCGCCGGCACGGGTGCGATGGGGGTCACCAGTCCGTCGACGCGCTGGCTCTTCGCCGAAGGCACGACACGCGGCACCTTCGACACGTTCGTGCTCGTCGCCAACCCTTCGGAGGCACCGGTCACGGTGACCGCGAGGTTCGCCGGTGCCGGTGACGGCGGCACGCCGGTGTCGGTGACGCGCACGCACGTCGTCGCGCCGCGCAGCCGGCTCACCATCTGGGTCGATCAGGAAGACGCCGCGCTTGCAGCCGCCGATGTGAGCGCCACTCTCGACGCGTCGGCGCCCATCGTCGCCGAGAGGGCGATGTGGTGGCGAGCCGGTGGTCCGGAGTGGGTCGAGGGGCACGTCGAGTTCGGCGCGACTGACACCGCGGTGCGGTTCGCCATTGCGGGCGGCACCACGATTCCCGACAGCGGCACCGACACGTTCGTGCTCGTCGGCAGTCCCGACGGCGCGGCGGCCACGCTGCGTGTGACAGCCTACCCACCAGCGGCGCCGCCGATCGTCCGCGAGTTCGAGACCAGCGGGTCCAGGGCAACGATCTGGATGCGTCAGGCGTTCCCTGAGCTCACCGGTCCGTACTCGCTCATCGTCGAGTCCCTCCCGGTGTCTGGGACGCCAACGCCCATCGTCATCGAGCAGGCGGTGTACAGCCGCGGCCTCACGGCGGGCTCCGTCGCGCACGCCACGCCGCTGCCGCCGCCCTGAGCGGAGACACGCTCGCCGCAATGCCGGAGGCGCACGGCGCCGACGCCAATCGTCAGGACGCGCCATGGCGGCGCAGCGCCTCCTGCACGGCCGGGTTGCCATCGGCCATCTGCACGAGCGAGCTCCCGTGGAAATTGCCGACGGCCCGGATGTCGGCACCGGCGGCCACGAGTCTGTCGATGACGCCGACGTAATCGCCGCCCGGCGCACGTCGCTGCACCGAGCCGTACGCCGCCCATCCCAGCGGAGGACTCCGGTGAGTCGGGTCCGGTGCATCGAGCGGCACGCCGCCCCGGGCGAGCAACTGCTCCACCATCGCGACGTTGCCGACCCAGCACGCCGCGTGCAGGGCGGTGCCGCCGTCGATGCCGGGCGCGGCAGGGTCGAAGCCGAGTTGCAGCATCAACGCAGCCGCGTCGAACCGCTCGTGGAAGATCGCGTGAGCGAGGTGGGCGTGTTCCGCCGGACCGAGGGTGTCGAGCAGCGCGGGCTGCTCGGCCAGCAGCGCACGGGTCATCGCCGCGTCGCCAGCGAGCACCGCGTTCACCAGGCGGAGACGCGCCGGGCTCCGCGCGTCGAGCACGGCGAGGACGTCGTGATGACCGCGCGCGTGCGCCACGTCGTGCGGCGACCTGCCGAAGCCAAGCGTCCAGCAGTAGATGTTGAACGGCGGCACGGGCGCGTAGCCGGGCTGGTGAATCCGCGCACCGACCGCCGTCGGGTCGGCGTCGAGCAGGCGTTGAGCGAGGGGGGCGTCGCCCAGATGCGCCGCCATGAAGATGTCGGCGGTGGCGCCGCGCGCCAACAGGTACCGGCATACGTCCGGTCGTTCGACGAGCGCGTACTGGGCCGGCGTGGAGCGGTGATCGACGCAGCGCGCGTCGATGTCGGCGCCCCGTCCGAGCAACAGCTCGGCGATCCCTACGGTCCTGGCCTGGTGCAACGGCTGCTGGCCATCGCCACCCCGCTGGTGCACGAGCATGGCATCGGCATCGAGCAGCTCGCGCAGCCGATCTTCCCACCCCAGCCGCGCGGCGACGATCGGTGTCAGCGTCGCGCCGCGCGACAGCAGGTGCTGCGCCGTGCGCTCGGAGGCCATGTCGAGCACCGTGAACGGCCCGTTCTGCCAGTCGCTCTTCAGGTTGATGTCGGCCCCGGCCTCGATCAGCACGTCGAGCATGGCTTGGTTGGTTGCCGCCACGTGCGCGGCACGTTGGCCGAAGTCGAAACGCGGCGCGTTGACCGCCGCGCGGACGTGCGACAGGGCGAGCAGGCGCTGCACGCGGCGCACGTCGCCCGCGCGTACCGCCGCGTCGAACCCGGCGAGATCCTCGGCCTCTACGGCTGCCACGAGCCGCGTCCATGACGCATGACCGGCCTCGCGCGCGACCGCATGCTGGGCGTCGGCGAGTGTGAGGCGTGGCGCCTCCCCGGCTGCCGGCGGCCGCACGGCCGCAAGACGCGCGAGCGCCTCCTGGCTGCCGGCCCGGGCGTCGCGGATCAGATCTTTCGCTCGCTTGCGCTGCTGCTCGAGGTCGAGCGGGACGGGTGACGGGGTGGGCGTGGACACGGACGACCTCCTTCATTGCGTGCCCGTGTCCGCATCGAGGGCTGAAGAAAGGTCGACGGCGTTTGGCAACCGGACCAGCAACAGGTGGGCGCGGCCCTTTCCGCGGACTGGTGGCGCCCTGCACACGCCGTGTCCACTACATCACAGAATGGGCGACGACGTCAGGTCAGGGCAGGACGTCGGTCACTGCGGGCGGAACAGCAGCAGGTGCTGCCACGGGAGCGCGTCGACCCGCCGATCGAGCACGAACCCCTCGGCCCCGAATTCGCGGGTCGCCTGTTCCACGCTCATCTTGTGCTCCTCGCGGATCTGCACGTCCCGATCCTCCTTGCGGAACTCGATGATGGCGATACGGCCGCCCGGCGAGAGGGCGGCCTTCATCGCCCGCAGAACGACCTGAGGGGAGGCGAGTTCGTGGTACACGTCGACCATCAGGATCAAGTCGACTGCTCCGCTCGGCAGGCGCGGGTCGTCCGCGGTACTCCGCACGAGTTCGACGTTGGTCAGGCCGAGGCGCCTCGCGCGGTCCCCGACCAGTTGCAGCATCTCGGGCTGCAGGTCGACGGCCAGCACGCGGCCCTTGGGCCCGACCGCCCTGGCGAGCCGCTCCGTGTAATAGCCCGATCCCGCACCGAAGTCGGCAACCACCATCCCCGGCTGCAGTTCCAGCAACGCGACGGCAAGGCCTGGCCGCTCCTCCCGCTCCCGCTCGGGTCGGTCGAGCCACGACGCACCCTCGTGGCCCATGACGCCGGCGATGATCCGACCCGAGACGGGGTGGGCGCTGCCCGCCTGCCCCAGCACCGCGTACGGAACCAGGGCGAGTGCGGTTGCCAGCGCAATGCCGGGCACGGCGTGTGGGCGGCTGATCATTTGTGTTTCGACGCATGGACTCTGCTGCGGGTTGCGCCCCGCGGACAGTTCACAACGCGCGCTTGAGGTGCGCGATGAGATCGGCGAACTCCTGTGGCGTCAGCACGTCGCCATAGACGGCCGGCATCAGCGACGCGGGAGCCGCAGTGATGGCGATGATGTTGGCTCTCAGGATCGTGTGCGCCTGTCCGGCCGCGTCGCGCAGCGTGACGCTGCCGGCTGTTTCCGATTCGAGCCGGGCGAAGATCGACAGCCCGTCGCGCGTCTGCACGCTGTATGACTCGTAGCCCGGCGTGATCTCGTGATCGGGCACGACGATGTGCAGCAACAGTGCATCGGCTGGTTGATTGCCGATGCCGCTGAGGTCGGGCCCGACCTTCCCCCCGCTGCCGCCGAACGTGTGGCACGCGGCGCACTGTGCCGCATACACCTGCTCGCCTCGCCTGGCATCCCCCCGACGCGCAGCCATCGCGGCGCGCAGCCGTTCGTATCCGGACGCACCGCCCGGCTTGCCTGTGTCGCCGAGCAACGTACGCGCACGATCGCGGATGGCCGGGTCGCGATGCGCCGTGAGCCGCCCGGCGCGCGAGCTCCCGATCGACGCGCGTGAGACATCGCCGCGCTCGACCGCGTCGAGCAGCACGCGCACCAGCCTGTCCTCCCCGAACATCGTCGTCAGGACGGCGTCGCGTACGCGGGGCGAGTAGGAGGACCAACGCGGTCGCGCGACGAGCGAGGTCGCAGCCTCGGGCTCGCGCATGCGCCCCAGGGAGCGGACGGCGGCGACCTGCACCGCGGCCGGCTGCTGCGCATCGAGGAGGCGCACGAGCGTCGCCCCGGCCGTGGACCACCCCGCCTGACCGAGCAGATCGATGGCGGGCAGACGCTGCTCGGGCGGCGCGGCCTCCAGCATTGCGAGTTCC
>JAEYZV010000238.1 GCA_023427865.1 Acidobacteriota bacterium | reverse complement strand
CGCCCGACGATCGGATGGCGGCGGCTGGTGATGGTGGTATCGGGCATGGACCTCGGCGGACGGGCTGACCCCCTATGGTAAGATTCCGCCGTCGTTGGCCCAATAGAGGCGGGCTCGCGGGCACATGGTGTGCCGGCGGGGGCCCGCTTTTTGCCATCGCCGGGAACTCAGGACGTGCTGGAAGTCAAAGCGCAGCTGCTCAGGAAGTTCGAAGACGAGATCTCCGCCCTGGATCGCGAGCTCAAGACCGAGCTCCCCAAGGAGATCCAGCGTGCGCGCGAGCTCGGCGACCTGCGCGAGAACGCCGAGTACCAGGCCGCCAAGGAGCGCCAGACGTTCCTGCAGGCGCGCATCGGCATGCTGAAGAAGCGCATGGCCGACATTTCGCTCATCAACCTCGACAGGATCCCGCAGGGAAAGGTGGCGTTCGGGTCCACCGTGACCCTTCGCGAGGACGGCGAAGGCACCGTCACGTACCAGCTCGTGATGCCCGAGGATGCCGATGCCGAAAAGGGACTGATCTCGACGGCCTCGCCGATCGGACGCGCGCTGCTCGGCAAGGAAGAGGGCGACGAGGTCACGGTGCCCACCCCCAATGGCCAGCGTGTCTTCGAGCTCGTCAAGCTCACCACCATCCACGACTAGCGGGGCAGCAGCCGGCGCTGCGGGCCCGGCCACGCCCTATGCGCCGCGCCTGCGCACGGCCCTCGTCTTCACCGGGACGGGCTCGGCCGGGGCGTACCATGCCGGCGTGATGAAGGCCCTCGCGGAGGCGGGGGTCAAGGTGGATCTCGTCGCCGGCCGCGGTATGGGCGTCGCCAGCGCGATGCTCGCGGCGCTCGACGGAGGCACACGGCTGTGGCAGGCCTCCGGCGCCTGGAGCGGTCCTCACGCGTCGCACCTCTACGGATGGCGGCTGCCCTGGCGCGTGGTGGGCTGGGCGCTGGCGCTGTGTTTCGCCGTCCTCGCCCTGCCAATCCTCGTGCAGGTGCTGGCGGCGCTGCTCTACCCGCTCGCGTATGCGTTGCACCTCGTCGGCCTCGACGGCCAGGGCCGCCTCGCGCGCGCCTTCACCGACACGATTGCGGCCACGTTCCACCACGCCCTGTTCGCACAGGTCATCCCGCGCGTCGCGGTGCTGTCGCTCCTCGGGGCGGGCCTGTTCCTGGCCGGGGAGTATCTGTTGCGCCAGCGCGGACGTGCGCGGCGGCGCATCGAGGGCGCGCCCTGGTGGGTGGCTCTCGGGGCGCCGCTGGACGCCGATCGTGCGTACCGTCATTTCGCCAACGCGCTCTGGACCGGGGCAGCGGCGGGCAAGCCGCATGGCGGCGACCGCCGGGAGCTGAGTCGCCGCTACGTGGAGATGGTGGCCGACGGCCTGGGGCAGCCCGGGTCTGCCGAGTTGCTGTTCGTGGTGCACGACCTCGACACGCGTCGCGACCTCGTGTTCGGCGCGCTGCAGGATCCGTGGCGCCGCCGGTTCTTCGGCGAGGACGGATCAGGGGTACGGGCCGACGAGGTGGTGGATCTGCTCGGGGCAGGACGAGACCTCGCGATGGACGGGCTGCACGCGGCGTTGTCGGTGCCCCTGGCCGCCGAGCCGCATGCGTTGACGTTCCCGATCGAGAGCCCCTGGCGGGGCGAGACGCACATGGTCGCCGACCGGCCCGAAGCGCTCGTGCGCGTGCTCGAGGAAGTGTCTGCTGCGGGGGCCGAGCAGGTCATCCTCGTGAGTGCGGCGTCGCCGGTGCAGGGACCGCACGGCCTGTCGGCACGGCGTGCGGACCCACGCGCCTGGCTCGGTCAGGCGATCAGCGGACAGGAGAGCGCCAGCACACGCGACGGGTCCACGGCGTTCTTCGACCGGTTCACGAGCGTCTACGACATCCAGCCGACGCACAACCCGCTCGGCCCGTTCGACATGGCCGGCGAGCACGATCCGCGGTCGGATCGGCACGCGGCGCTCGCCGAGCTCGTGCGGCGCGGGTACGACGATGCGTACGCCCAGTTCATCGTCCCGATCGTCGGTGGGGGAGCAGAGGGCCTCGAGCAACCGCCCGCGGTGACGGCGCCGGCCGTGGACGATCTGCCACTCACGTAGGAGCACCTGAAATTGGAAATCGAGAATGTGAAATGGTCGACGACGTCCGGCGCCTCGAGGCATTGAACATCGATGGACACGCCGCGCAGAGGACTCGCCACACGCCTCATCCACACCGCCGAGGGCGCCCTGCCCGGCGCGTTGCCGCTCACGACGCCGGTCTACGAGACGACGACCTTCGTGTTCGACTCGACGGCCGACCTGCAGGCCTACATCGACGGCGATCGGGAGCGCTTCTTCTACTCCCGTTACGAGAACCCTTCACTCGTGGCGCTCGAGGCCAAGCTCGCGCAGGCCGAGAACGCGGAGGCGGCGATGGTGTTCGCGTCGGGCATGGGCGCCATCGCGAGCACGCTCTTCAGCGTGCTGTCGGCGGGCGACGAGGTCGTGTGCAGCGCCGCGATCTACGGCGGCACGCTGAACCTGCTGCAGTCGCTGCTGCCGCGATTCGGTGTCCGCACCCGGTTCGTGGACCTCGAGGACCTGCGCGACCCGTCGGGCGTGATCGGACCGCAGACGAAGGTCGTCTGGTTCGAGTCGCCGATCAACCCGACGCTGCGCTGCCTCGACATCGCGCGTGTGACCGCTGCCTGTCGCGCCGCGGGTGTCCTGTCGGTGATGGACAACACGTTCGCCACCCCTTACAACCAGCAGCCGCTCGCGCTCGGGGTCGACCTGGTGATGCACAGCGCCACCAAATACCTGAACGGCCACAGTGACGCCACCGCTGGGGCGGTCATGGGCCGGCGCGAGCTGATCGACCGCCTCGTGGTGGCGCGCAAGCTGGTGGGGGCGATGCTCGACCCGACGGCCGCCACGCTCGTCGCCCGCGGCCTGAAGACGCTCGACGTGCGCATGGAGCGCCACAACGCCAACGCCATGGGGCTCGCCCGCGCCTTCGAAGGCGATGCGCGCGTGGGCGCGGTGCTGTACCCGGGTCTGGAGAGCCATCCCGATCATGCGGTGGCGGCCGCCCAGATGCGCGGGTTCGGCGGCATGGTCACGCTCGACCTGCCCGGCGGCTTCGACGCCGCGGCCCGCTTCTTCGATCGCATCGGCGTCTTCAAGCGCGCGACGAGCCTCGGCGGCGTGGAGAGCCTGTGCAGCCTGCCGGTGCTCTCGTCGCAGTACGGCTGGACGGACGAACAACTGGCGCGCGCGCAGGTCACGCGAGGCATGGTGCGGTTGTCGGTGGGACTCGAAACGCTCGACGACCTGATCGGGGACGTGGATCAGGCGCTGGGGTAGTCTTCAGAATTGCAGAATTGCAGAATTGCAGAATTGCAGAATTGCAGAATTGCAGAAGGGCACCGTTCAGGGAATGCCTCGACCGTTGGCGGTGGTCCTGAAATCGTGAAATTCTGAAATCCTGAAATTCTGAAATTTCGACATGGCACATCGCGCGCCTACGCCGTCGTCGTCGGCACCAGCGCGGTGCTCGCGCTCTCCTTCTTCGCGGCGGCGTCGCGGATGAACTGCTCGGCCAGGGTCGAGATGACCGCGTTGATCTGCTTCGGCGTCCGCGCGCCGTAGCGTTCGACGAACGCCTCCAGCGGCACGACGGCCTTGGCCATGGCGCGGTGGCCGCCGGCGCTGCCGAGATCACCGAAGTACTTCCGCGCGAACTCGCCGGCATTGCGCGAGTACCCCAGGTTGCGCACCGACAGCACCAGGGTGTCGTTGACGACGCCGGTGACGAAGGTCCACTTGGTCTCCTCGACCTGCAGGAAGAAATCGGCGGTGTAGGTGATGAAGTCCTCGCGCGGCACCGGGCCCAGGCTGGCGATGAACAGGTCGTTGCGCAGCTCACTGTCGGCCAGCGCCTTCATCACCGCCTGCAGCCGCTCGAGCGTGATGTCGGCGCCCTCCATCTTGCGGATCAGGGCGGCGTCGGCCAGCGGGTACAGGTAAGTGAACGCGTCGAGATCCTGCCGGTTGGTGTGGCGCGCGAAGAACAACGTGTCGGACTTGATCGCGTAGAGCATGGCCGTGGCGACCCGCTCGGACACGTTCATGTCCACCGCCCGCAGGTGTTCGGTCAGGATCGTGCTCGTCGATCCGTAGTCGGCGCGGATGTCCTTGAAGACGGCGCTGTAGCCCGGTTGCTCCGGGTGGTGATCGACGACGAGATCGACGTGCGGCAGCTGCCCGCCGAAGTAGTGCGGCTGCACGTCCACGGTCGCCACGCGGTCGAACGACGCGAACTGGTCGGGTGCCACCTGCTCCACGTGGATGTCGAGCAGGTGCGCCATGCGCACGTTCTCGGGTCGGCTGACGCCCTGCACCGCGCCGATGATCGCCGTGGTCTTCGTCCGGCGCAGCAGGTTGCGCAGCGCGAGGCCGCTGGCGAGCGCGTCGGGGTCGGGCTCGTTGTGCAGCAGGATGAGCACGCGATCGGCGTCGGCGAAGTAGCGCTGGTACTGGAGGACGCGAGCGCGCGTGACGCTGCGTTCGAGCTCGGCGTGCAGTTGCGGCGCGATCAGCTGGGCGAGCGTGAGGGTGAAGACGTCGGGGAACGCCGCCTTGACTTCATCGGCCCGGCGCGTGCTCGGCCCGGTGGAGACCACGTAGGTGAGCGTGCCGCCGGCATCGCGCACGGCGCCGATCAGCCGCTTCAGGCTCTTGCGCCCGGTGTCTTCGACGATGACGCACGTGCTGGGCGTCAGGTCGACCTTCACGTACGAATCGCAGCGCGTGCAGTCGCTGACGGTGACGCGGAGCCCCTCGTCACTGAGGCGTCTCGCCAGGGGACGGCTCTCGACGAGGAACTCGACGTCGAAACTCGGGCTGAGCACCTGTTGGAGCGTGCGCATCACGAGCTCGTTCTGACAGACAGCCAGACACTTCATGGGCGTGAGCGGGCGCTGCCTCGGGGCAGCCCCCACGGACCAAACAGCAAGTATACCCCCTCCCCCAATCGGCACGGGTGCCGGGATGCTCGAAGGTGTATGCTGGGCGCCTCGGGGGATCTCATGACGCGCGTGGTCACGGCGACAGCTCTACTGGGCGTTCTCTGGTCCGGTCCGGCCTGGGCGCAGGTGTTCCGGAGCGGGGTCGAAACCGTCCGGCTCGGCGTGGCCGTCGTGGACAAGGCCGGTCAACCGGTGACCACCCTCGGCCGCGAGGACTTCGTCGTGCTGGAGGACGGAAGGCCGCAGGCCCTTCAACTGTTCACAACGGGCGGCGACGAGGAGGGCGAACGGCCGCCGCTGCACATCGGGCTGCTGTTCGACACGTCGGGCAGCATGGCGGCCGATCTGAAGCTGGCGCGGTCGGCGGCGGTGAAGTTCTGCAACATGCTGCCGCGCGCCGAGGACATCACGCTCGTCGACTTCGACACCGAGGTCCGCATCGCGCGGTTCGGCCAGAACGACTTCCCGCTGTTCGTCGAGCGGCTCCGCAACCGCAAGCCCGACGGCTGGACGGCGCTGTACGACGCGCTCGGGGTCTACCTCGATGGCACCTCCTTCCAGCACGGTGAGAAGGTGATGGTGGCCTACACCGACGGCGGCGACACGCGCAGCGTCATGTCCTACACCGACGCGCTGACCGCGCTCAAGGCCTCCGACGTCACGATCTACATCGTCGGCTTCCTCGACAACCAGGGCGCGCGGCAGAAGCTGGAACAGCGGATGCGCCTCACGCAGCTGGCCGAGGCGACGGGCGGGCTGGCCTTCTTCCCGAACACCCAGAAGGAGATCGACCTGGCGTACGAGCAGGTGCTCGGCGACATCAACGCCCGCTACCTGCTCGGGTACATCTCGTCGAACAAGGCCAACGACGGCGCCTGGCGGAAGCTGGACGTCCGGCTCACGCGGCCCGACCTGAAGGCGGCCAAGGTGCGGGCGCGGAAGGGATACTTCGCGATCCTGCGCCAGGAGGAGGGCGCGTCGCTGCCGCAGTAGCGGCCAGGCTCGGAGAGCCGGCCCTGCCGATTCGGTAGGGCCCGCTGTCCGCAACGTGAGCCAGCTGGCGCGGCCCGTTGTCCTAACGTGGCTCGGCCTGGCCGCGCGCCGCGGAGGGGATGGTACGATCCGCGGGATTGGGATCCTGCCTGCGCTCATGCCATCCACCTACGATCGCTTCCAGCTGGTCTCGTCCTTCGAACTCCGGGGTGACCAGCCGCGAGCCATCGAGGAGCTGGTGAGCGGTCTCGAGCGCGGCGACACGTTCCAGACGCTGCTCGGCGTCACCGGCTCGGGCAAGACCTTCACGATGGCCCACACGATCGCGCGGGTGAACCGCCCCGCGCTCGTGATGGTCCACAACAAGACCCTCGCAGCCCAGCTCTACCAGGAATTCAAGCGGTTCTTCCCGCACAACGCCGTCGAGTACTTCGTCTCCTACTACGACTACTACCAGCCCGAGGCCTACATGCCGGCCACGGACTCGTACATCGAGAAGGAAGCGATCATCAACGACGAAATCGACCGCATGCGGCTCTCGGCCACGCGGTCGCTCTTCGAGCGGCGTGACGTCATCATCGTCTCCAGCGTGTCGTGCATCTACGGCCTCGGTTCACCGGAGGCGTACTACGGCCTGATGCTGCCGCTCGAGCGCGGGCTGGCGATCGGCCGCGACCAGATCCTCCGCAAGCTCGTGGAGATCCAGTACGAGCGCAACGACGCCGACTTCGCGCGCGGCACGTTCCGCGTCCGCGGCGACGTGATCGAGGTGCACCCGTCGTACGAGGAGAACGCGATCCGCATCGAGCTGATCGGCGACGAGGTGGACGAGCTCTCGACGATCGATCCGCTCACCGGCGGCACGGTGCGGCGCCACGACAAGGTCGCCATCTACCCGAAGAGCCACTTCGTCACGTCGCGCGAGCGCACCAAGATCGCCATCGAGAGCATCAAGGCCGAACTCGTGGAGCGCCGCACCGAGCTCGAACGCGAAGGACGCTTGCTCGAGGCGCAGCGTCTTCACCAGCGCACCATGTTCGACCTGGCGATGATGCAGGAGATCGGCTACTGCCACGGCATCGAGAACTACGCGCGCCACCTGACCGGACGGCCGCCAGGTGCGCCGCCGCCGACGCTGCTCGACTACCTGCCTCCCGACGCGCTGACCATCGTCGACGAGAGCCACCAGACGATCCCGCAAATCCGCGGCATGTACCACGGCGACCGCTCGCGCAAGGAGGTGCTCGTCGAGTATGGGTTCCGCCTGCCGTCGGCGCTCGACAACCGCCCCCTGAATTTCGACGAGTGGAAGGCGCGCGTCGGCCAGCAGCTGTTCGTCAGCGCGACACCCGGCCCCTATGAGCTCACGATGTCGGCCGGCGTCGTCGTCGAGCAGATCGTGCGGCCGACCGGCCTGCTCGATCCCGAGATCGACATCCGGCCGGTGCGCGGCCAGGTCGACGACCTGCTCGCCGAGATCCGCGCGCGTGTGGACAAGGGCGAGCGCGTGCTCGTGACGACGCTCACAAAGCGGATGGCCGAGGACCTGACGCAGTACTATCACGAGCTCGGCGTGCGCGTGCGGTACCTGCACAGCGACATCGACACGCTCGAGCGCATCGAAATCCTGCGCGACCTGCGGCGCGGGGCCTTCGACGTGCTCGTGGGCATCAACCTGCTCCGCGAGGGGCTCGATCTTCCCGAGGTGTCGCTCGTCGCCGTGCTCGATGCCGACAAGGAGGGCTTCCTGCGGTCGAGCGGATCGCTGATCCAGACGGTGGGGCGCGCCGCACGCAACGTCAACGGGCGTGCCATCTTCTATGCCGACGCGATGACCGACTCGATGAAGCGCTGTATCGACGAGACGACGCGCCGGCGTGCCGTGCAGGAGGCGTACAACGCCGAGCACGGCATCACGCCGACGAGCGTCAAGCGGGCGATCGACGAGGGCATGGGCACGGTCGAGGACCACGACTACGTGACGGTGCCCGTGGCGCGGCCGGCCGCACTCGCGTTCCGGTCCGAGGGCGAGCTGGCGGCCCACATCACCCGGCTGGAGGCCGACATGCGTGCCGCCGCCGCCAACCTCGAGTTCGAGAAGGCCGCGGCCATCCGCGACCAGCTCAAGACCCTGCGCCAGCCCGGTCTGGCACTGGCCGGCGTGGAGGCGCCGGGGGCCTGAGCGTCACGCGACGCGTCGCCACTGCATCCGAATGGCATCGATTCTGACGGGCTGGGCCAAGAAGGCGGTCTTCGAGGTCCAGGAATACGTGACGCTGTGCGTTGCGCTCGGTCGCGGGATCGTCACGCGGCCCATCTACGTGCGCGACATCGTCGAGCAGCTCGACGCGATCGGCGTCGGCTCGTTGACGGTCGTGCTGTTGACCGGCGGCTTCACGGGCGCGGTGCTCGCGCTGCAGTCGGGGATGACGCTCGACCAGTTCGGCGCCCGTTCGGTGGTGGGGCGGCTCGTCAGCGCCTCGATGGTCAAGGAGCTCGGCCCGGTGCTGACCGCGCTGATGGTGACCGGCCGCGTCGGCTCGGGCATCGCCGCCGAGCTCGGCTCGATGGCGGTCACCGAGCAGATCGACGCCATCCGCGCGCTCGGCGCCGACCCGGTCAAGAAGCTCGTCGTGCCGCGGGTGCTCGCCGGCGTCGTCCTGATGCCGCTCCTCGCGTGCTTCGCGATCGTGCTCGGCGTCGGCAGCGCGATGGTGGTCTGCAAGGTCACCTTCGGCATCCCGATGCCCTTCTTCCTCTCGACCGCGATCGACACGGTCGACCTCGCGGACTTCCTCAGCGGCATCGGCAAGACCCCCGTCTTCGGCGTCATCGTGTGCCTGCTCGGGTGCCACTTCGGCATGTCGACGCGCGGCGGCACCGAGGGCGTGGGGCGCTCGACGACCACCTCGGTCGTCGTCGTCTCGATCAGCATCCTCGTGGCCAACGCGCTCCTCACGCAGCTCTTCCTGAGCCTGATCGGAGAGGGGTGAAGGAGCGCAGCGGAGTGACGGTAGGTCGGCACCGCCCGCCGCTCGCAGGTGTCGGGGTGCCGTCGCGCAGCGGAGCGACCCGGGGATGACGCGCCTCCGCGCATGCGGCCTCGCGACGCTGGCGTTCGTCGTGGCCTTCTCCGCCATGCTCGCCGACGCCGAGCGCCGGCGCGCGAGCCGCGACGCGGCGCGCCACGACGCCGCCGTCGCGCTGACCGGCACGAGCGATCTCGCGCTGAGCTCGTCGGCGCGCTGGCTGCGCCATCCGTCGCTGAGCGAGCCGGCGGCGGCGTTCTCCGATCTGCCGGCCAGCCTCGACGTCGATCCCGCCGGTGCATGGATCGGCCCCCCCCGCGCCATCCTGGTGGAAGGGACGAGGCGATGATCACCATGCTTGCCCCTGCCCCTGCCCTCCCCTTGGCGGCTTGGCGTCTTGGCGGTCTGGAGGCGTCACCCACCGTTCGCCCTGAGCGAGGTCGCGCCGAAG
>JAEYZV010000220.1 GCA_023427865.1 Acidobacteriota bacterium | reverse complement strand
GGCCATGCCGGCGCCGCGCCGCCCGTCGTGGTCCAGTGGTGCAGCAGCGCGACCCCGGTCACCGTGAGCCCCAGCAGCAGCGGTTCGGTCATCGGCGTGGCCTGCAGGTAGAGCAGGTCGGGCTGGTAGACGAACACGGCCAGCGTCGCCATCGCGGCCGGCACGGACCCGGACAGGCGCGCGACGAGCCAGGACAAGGCCGCGGCGGCCATCGCAAACGACAGCATCGACATCGCCACGCCCGACGCGCCGTTGCGGTACCAGGCGTCCACCTGCACCGGGAGCGCGTTGAGCACGTGCGGCAGCGGCAGCCAGACGGCGCCGATCTGTCGCCATCCGGGGGTCAGGCTGTCGAAGATGCGTCTGGCGACCACGAGATGGGCCTTCGCGTCGTAGTGGCTGAGCGTGAGGTCGTGGCTCGCGTAGTACCAGGTGGCGGCACTGCCGAGGAGCAGGGCCACGCACGCGGCGAGGACGGGCACGAGAGCGGGTCGCGAGGTGAGGGAAGGACGGGCAGGCACGTGGCAGTTGGCTATAATCGTCGGATGGCGCGATCGGCCGTGTGATGCCGGTCGGGGGCCGACAATCCCGCCATAGTACCTCGGCCGCTGCGACAGCCTGCCGCCTGTCCGCAGCCGTCCCGATGCTCCGCCGAGACCATCCATCGCATGTCGAAAGTCGTCGCCGCCGTCCAGTCGCTCGCGCTGTCGCTCGGGGCCCCCGGGCTCTTCCTGGTGGCGTTTCTCGACTCCTCGTTCCTGTCGCTGCCGCAGGTGAACGACCTGCTGCTGATCTGGATGGTCACCCGGGAGCCGTCGCTGTGGCTGCTGTATGCGTCCATGGCGACGCTGGGATCGATTGCCGGCTGCGTCGTGATGTACCTGCTCGCCCGCAAGGGAGGCGAGCGGGTGCTGCGCAAGATGGTGCGTCCCGAACGGATCGAGAAGGGCCGCAAGACGTTCCAGCGGTGGGGGCTGCTGGCGGTGCTGGTGCCCTCGGTGCTGCCGCCGCCGGCGCCCTTCAAGGTGTTCGTGCTGCTTGCCGGCATCGTGCAGATTCCGCTGTGGCAGTTCGTCACCGCAGTCGGCCTGGGGCGTGGCTTCCGCTACTTCGGCGAGGCGCTGCTGGCCCGCTGGTACGGGGAGCAGGCGATGGCCTTTCTCGATGAGCACCTGCGGCCGATCTCGCTCGGGATCGCCGCCGCGCTCGTCGTCGGCGCGGTCGTGTACGCGCTGCTCCGTCAGCGTCGGACGCAGCATGCCAGTGCGGTATAATCCCGCGTTCGCCTGATGATCCCCGAGATCTCGCTCGTCATCCCCATCTACAACGAAGCGCCGAACATCGAGGCGCTCTACGGGGAAATCACGGCGGCGCTCGACCCGTGGGGCCGCTCGTACGAGGTGCTGCTCATCGACGATGGCAGCACCGATGGCAGCGCGGCGCTGCTGGCAGAGGTGCCGGCACGCGACCCGCGCTTCCGCGTCATCCGCTTCCGTCGCAACTTCGGCCAGACGCCCGCGTTCTCCGCCGGCTTCGCGCACGCCCGCGGCCGCATCATCATCACCTCCGACGGCGACCTGCAGAACGATCCGAAGGACATCCCGATGCTCGTCGCCCGCCTCGAAGAGGGCTACGACATCGTCTGCGGCTGGCGCAAGGACCGCAAGGACACGCTCGTCACCCGGCGCATCCCGTCGATGATCGCCAACAAGCTGATCTCGCGCGCCACCGGCGTCGAACTGCACGATTACGGCTGCTCGCTCAAGGCGTTCCGCAGCGAGGTGGTCAAGCCGCTGCGCCTCTACGGCGAGATGCACCGGTTCATCCCGGCGATCGCCAGCGAGTTCGGCGTCAAGGTGGCCGAAGTCGTGGTCAACCATCGCGCGCGGCGCGCCGGCGCGTCCAAGTACGGCCTGTCGCGAACGATCCGGGTGATCCTCGACCTGCTCACGGTCAAGTTCCTGCTCAATTACGCGACGAGGCCGCTGCAGATCTTCGGGCTCGTCGGTGTCATCCTGGGCGGGCTCGGTGCAGTGATCATGGCGTACCTCGGATTCGTGCGCCTCTTCATGCACCAGGGCATCGCGGACCGGCCGCTGCTGCTGCTCGGCATCGTGCTCGTCTTCGCCGGACTCCAGTTGCTGACGATGGGGCTGCTTGCCGAGTTGCAGGCCCGCACGTATCACGAGTCGCAGGGCAAGCCGACGTACGCGATTCGCGAGATCATCGAGGCGGAGGCCGACGAGGGGTCGCCGCGCGCGGCCGCCGGGCTGCGGGGGTTGCCACGGGGGTGAAGGCGCCGCGCGAGCACGACGCGCGGATCACCGTGATCCAGCGCGAGTTGTTCGACGAGAAGAAGTCGAAGGCGCAGCGCTACGCCGAGCTCGTCATCGGCAAACCTGGCCTGCTCGCGCTGCTCGGGTACGAGATCGTCACGCTCGTATGCTGGGGAGTGCCCGGCGCACTCGGCCTGTTCCTCCGCTCGAAGCTGTACCCGCTGCTGCTCGGCTCGTGCGGCCGCGGCGTGGCGTTCGGCACCGGCGTCGTGCTGCGGCATCCTCACAAGATTCACATCGCCGACAACGTCGTCATCGACGATGGCTGTTGCCTCGACGCCAAGGGGAGCGACAACGCGGGGATCCGCATCGGCAACGGCGTGTTCCTCGGCAGGAGCGCGATCCTGAGCTGCAAGAACGGCGACATCGTGATCGAGGACGAGGCCAACATCGGCTTCAACACCGAGATCTTCTCGGCCTCGCGCGTGCGCGTGGGGAAGAAGGTGCTGATTGCGGCATACACGTACCTCGTGGGCGGCGATCACCTCTACGACCGCGTCGACGTGCCGGTGCTCGATCAGGGGCGGACGGCTGCGGGCATCGACGTCGGCGATCATGCCTGGCTCGGCGCGCACGTCGTCGTGACCGACGGCTCGCGCATCGGGCGCGATGCGATCGTCGGCGCAGGCGCGGTCGTCGTCGGCGACATCCCCGAGTTCGCGATCGCAGTCGGCACGCCGGCGAAAGTCGTCCGCGACCGGCGAGGGTAGGGCGCGTTCCCCGAACGCGGCAGACAAGAGACCCATGTGCGGCATCGTTGCCATCGCCGATCGTGACCCGAACGCCCCCGTGTCCGAGGACGCGCTGCGGAGCATGGTGCGCCGGCTGGTGCACCGCGGGCCGGAGGACGAGGGCGCGCTGGCCCGCTGCGGTGCTGGCCTGGCCATGCGGCGGCTGTCCTTCATGGACATCCCCGGCGGGCAGCAGCCGTTCAGCAACGAAGCGGGCGACATCCACGTCGTCGGCAACGGGGAGATCTACAACTTCCCGGAACTGCGCGCCGAGCTGATCGCGCTCGGCCACCGGTTCCGCTCCGGCTCCGACATCGAGGCCGTCGTCCATGCGTACGAGCAGTGGGGCTGCGACGCGTTCCCGAAGCTGCGTGGCATGTTCGCGGTGGCGCTGCACGACGAGCGTACCCGGACGCTCGTTGCCGCGCGCGATCGCGCCGGCGAGAAGCCGCTCTTCTACGCCGACACACCTCAGGGACTTTTCCTCGCCTCCGAAGTGAAGGCGCTGCTCGTGCGGCCGGAGGTCTCGCGCGCATTCGATCTCGAGGCGCTCGACCAGTACCTGACCTACGAGTACGTGATCGCGCCGCGGACGCTGTTCCGGCAGATCCGTAAGCTGCCGTCGGCGCATTACCTCGTCTACCGCGACGGTCGCGTGCACACGGCGCGGTACTGGGACGTCGCCGGCACGCCGGTGCGCGCCTGGTCGGAGGACGACGCGGCGGCCGCGGTGCGTGAGTCGCTCGCCCGGGCCGTCGACAGCCAGATGATGTCGGACGTGCCGCTCGGCGTCTTCCTCTCGGGCGGAATCGACTCTAGCGCGATCGCGGCGTTCATGGCCGACGCGGCGAGCAGGCGCGGAGTGGAGGTCACGAGCTTCAGCATGGGGTTCGCCGACCGGAGCTACGACGAGCTGCCCTACGCCCGTGAGGTCGCGCGCCGCTTCGGCCTCACGCACGTCGAGGACGTCGTCACGCCCGACGTCGCAGCGCTTTTCGATCCCCTGGTGTCGCACCTCGACGAGCCGTTCGCCGACGTGTCGCTGTTCCCGACGTATCTGGTGTCGCGTCTGGCACGGCAGCACGTGAAGGGCGTGCTCGCCGGCGATGGCGGCGACGAGTTGTTCGGCGGGTACGACGCCTACGCTGCGCAGGCGATGGCCGCACGCCTGGCGCGCGTGACACCCGACGTGGCGTGGCGGCTCGCCGATCGCGCGGCGCGGCTCGTGCCGCCCTCCGAACAGAAGAAGGGCGCACTCAACAAGATCAAGCGGTTCCTGAGCGGCGTGACCTCGAACGGGCCCGACATCGGGCACTACCGCTGGATGACGTTCATGGACGAGGCGTCGCGTCGTCGCCTGTACACGCCGGCTATGCGCGAGTCGATCCTCGGCGGTGACGTCCATCGCGAGGTGCGTGAGGCGCTTGGCGCCTACCAGGCCGACGATGCGGTGAACCGCGAGTTGTATGCGGACCTGCGCGTCTACCTCGCTGACGACATCCTGGTGAAGGTCGATCGCATGAGCATGGCGACGTCGCTCGAAACACGCGCGCCGTTCCTCGACGCCCAGGTGATGGAGCTCGCGTTCTCGATGCCGGGGCACCTCAAGGTGCGCGGCAACGAGCGGAAGATCGTGCTCAAGCGCGCCTTGCAGGGCGTGCTCCCCGACAGCATCCTGTACCGGAAGAAGGAAGGCTTCAGCATCCCGATGAAGAACTGGCTGCGCCGCGAGCTGCAGCCGCTGATGCGGGACCTGCTCTCACGGGAACGCCTCCTGCGTCGCGGGCTGTTCGAGCCAGGCGAGGTCGGCCGCTTGATCGAGGAGCACGTCGGCGGGCGGGCCAACCACGCGCATCAACTGTTCTCGCTGATGGTCTTCGAGCGCTGGTCCGATGCCCTCGAGGCGCCGGTTCAGCTGCCCCGCAGCGCCGCGGTGTCGTAGGTCCGCAGCAAGTCCTGGCGTTCGCGCGCTTTCCGATCCTCCGACCACCCGAGTTCTGCGGCCATGATGGCGGTCGCCACGCCGACCGCATCGTCACCGGGGTAGCCACGGCTGCCGGCCTCCGTGCGCCTGAGTACGGCATCGGCGAGCGTGACCGCCATCTCCTCGCGCACGGCGTACAGGATCTCCGCGCGCGTGACCTCACACTGGACGCCGAGGCGTCCACCTCCGCCACCAGCCACACGTTCATCTCTCGCGAGCGCCGCCACGTCGCGCCACCGCGTGCCGTAGCCGTACACGAGCCGCTCGATCAGTGTTGCCGGGACGTCGTCAGTCGCTTCGCGTTTGGATCCATTGACAAATTCAGTGAAGTGGTCGATCTGACCGCCATCGAGCTTCGTTGTCGCCGTGGCGCACGCCGCCACGTTGGCACCGAGCCTGCGGGTGATCACGTCCACGGCGTGTTCCGCGGATGCGCGCGCCGTGGTGTAGCGCACGCCGACGAGCGAATAGAGGTGGCGACACCCGTCCTCGCCGTGGTCGACGAAGGGGCTGTCGCGCATCAAGGTCACGCGGTGCGACGTGGCCTCGGTGGCGGGCAGCAGGCCGCGATGGACGAGACGGATGTCACCCGGCGAGATGCCGGCGTTGGGGAAGGCGGTGTTCAGGTCCGAGAGCAGTTGATCGACGTGGTCGCGACGCGGGGCGAGGTGATCGGCCGCCGCCGTCCACGGGTCGTGGCTCGTCCCGGCAATCGTCGCACCACGCCACGGCGCCAGGAAGAAGAGACGCCCGCGGGCCGTACCGCCCACGCCGTGCGAGCCGCCACGTCCCGTGATCACGAGGTTCATCGCGACCGACCAATGCGGCACCGGGCGGCGGCGCCTGCCGGTCGTGGCGCGGGCCAGCCAGTCGTCGGTCCAGCCGCCGGCGGCGAGCAGGACGGCACGCGCGCGAATGGGGAACTCGTGCCCGTCCTCGAGCAACGAGCGAGCCATCACTCCTGCGATGCGTCCGTCGGACACGATCGGTGCCGTGGCTTCGACGTAGTTCGCGGCCTCCAGGCCATGGCGCACGGCCGTGCGGACGAACGCCAGCTCCGCGCGCGAACTGTTGGACAACTGCGCGTCGTGCCACTCGACGCCGCCGGTGACACCCGTGGGATCGATCCAGGGCGCGAGGCGCAGGCACTCGTCGCGCGACAGCAGCCGGCTGGCGGGCAGGTGCTTGCTGCTGTCGGGGATGCGGTTCCGGTCGCGTGCGAGCAGGTCGTTGAGCGCGAAGTACGCGCGCAGGGCGAGCCGGCTGCGCGTCGGCGAGCGCGAGGTCGGCAGCAGGAACGGCAAGGGATGGACCAGGTGCGGGAGGATGTGGAGAAGCGCGCGTCGTTCGCGCAGGTACTGGCGCATCTCGCCGACGTGGCCGCGCTGCAGGGAGCGGACGCCGCCATGGACCGTCTTGGCATTGTTGAAGGAGGTACCGCCGCCGAAGTCGCCCTTGTCGACCAGGGCGACCTTCAGGCCACGTTGCGTGGCGTCCCAGGCGGCGGTGGCGCCATAGATGCCGGCGCCGACGATGAGCAGGTCGAACTCGGGAGTCGTGAGCCGACTCGGATCGCGTCGCACGTGAGCGGTATTCTACGATAGCGGGATGCACCCGACCGCGGCTTCGCCGCAGGGCCCGCCCACCGCCGCTGACGTCGCCCGCTATTGGAACACCCGCATCCACGACCTGGAGATGACCACGCATCCGGTGGGCACTCAGGAGTTCTTCGCCGATCTCGATGCGTACCGCTTCGACAAGCTGCACTACCTGCCCCGCCTCGTGGACTTCAACGGGTTTGCCGGCAAGCAACTGCTCGAGATCGGCTGCGGCATCGGCACCGACCTCGTGCGGTTCGCGCGCGGCGGCGCGCGCGTGACGGGCGTCGACCTGGCGCAGACCTCCATCGAACTGGCCCAGCAGAACTTCGAGCTGCAAGGGGTGACGCCGGAAGAGCTGTTCGTCGCCGACGGCGCAGCCCTGCCGTTCGACCGTGCCTCCTTCGATGTCGTCTATGCCCACGGGGTGGTGCAGTACGCCGCGGACGCGCCGGCCCTCGTGGCCGAGGCGCACCGCGTGCTGCGGCCGGACGGGTTGGCGATCTTCATGGTCTACAACCGCGTCTCATGGCTCAACGCCATGTCGAAGGTGATGAAGGTCGGCCTGGAACACGGCGATGCGCCGGTGTTGCGGCTGTATTCCATCCCGGAGTTCCGGGCGCTGCTCGCGCCATTTCGCGAAGTGGAGATCGTGCCCGAGCGGTTTCCTGTCGCCTCGAGGCTGCACAAGGGATGGAAAGCCGCACTGTACAACTCGATGTTCGTGGGCACCTTCAACGCGCTGCCGCGCGCATGGGTGCGACCCTACGGCTGGCACCTGATGGCGTTCTGTCGTCCGTGATCGTGGGCCGTCGGCATTCGACCTCCGGCCTTCGAGCGGGACCATGGGCTGCCAGGAACGCTTCTGCAGGGCGTCCATCGGCACTGCTGGCGGCGGCGACGATGACGTTGGCCGTTGTCGCGTGCTCGGGCGGCGGCACACGAGACACGGCCGAGGCGGCTGCGGAGCCGCCGGTGGCGACCGAGGTCGATGCCACGACGGCAGGAGGGCACGGTCCGGCGCCTGAGAGCGGCGACCCGTCTGCGGGAGGCAACGCGTCTGCCGCGGAAGGGGCTGGCCCGGCCGCGGAGTCGGATGCCGCAACGAGCGGGCCCCGGCCTCAGGTGCACCAGCCGTATGAGGCGGTCACGACCGGGACGCTCGTGTTCCAGTCCGACGTGGGCGGACGGCCGAAGATCTTCACGATCGACGTCGCAACCGGACAGCTCCGACAGCTCACCACCGGAACGGATTGGCGCGACGAATCACCGCGCTGGTCGCCCGACGGGCAATTCATCGCCTTCTCGTCCAATCGCGCTCATTACGGCCCTGAGCCCGAGTCGGGCACGCCCGACCTCGACGTCTACGTGATGCGCGCCGACGGATCGGACCTCCGACGCATCACCGACGATCCCGGCAACGACAACGATCCGAGCTGGACGCCTGATGGGCAGGCCATCGTGTTCTCGTCCGACCGCGCGTCGCGAGGCGACCTGTACCGCGTGCGCGTCGGCGACGGCCACACCGACCGCCTGACGACGAACTTCGTGGGCCGCGCGATCATGCCGGCAGTGTCGCCCGATGGCGCTCGGGTTGCCTTTGCGGCGCAGACGCTGCGTGTCGGCGCGTTCTGGAACTTCCAGGTGCACCTGCTCGACGTCGCGTCCGGCCGGACCGAACCGGTGCCCGTCAGTGGTGGCGCCTGTTGGCCCGCGTGGTCGCCCGACGGCCGAGTGATCTTCAACGTGCAGCTCGAATCGGAGCCGTCGACCATCCAGCGTCGCGATCTGGCGAGCGGCGCGGTGAGCGTCGCGCACGCGCATCCGACCCTCTGGAGCTACTACCCGCGCGTCGCGCCGGACGGCCAATGGCTCGCCATGTCGCTGAGCCCCGAGCATCATGAGGGCGAGGATTGGGACCTGGCGCTGGTGTCGACGAGCGACCCGAACCGGCGGGTGACGCTGACGACCGGGCGCGGCAACGATCGGCTGCCCGACTGGAAGCCGCGCTGACCCCCGCGACATGTCACGCGCGCGTCGGGCA
>JAEYZV010000209.1 GCA_023427865.1 Acidobacteriota bacterium | reverse complement strand
CGGTGACCGCCTTCGTATGTGCCCGCCTTGCCGCCGCGGAACGGCCCGGGTGTGCCGTGATCCCACGGCTTGACGATGTCGCGACCGAACATGCGGTCGGGCATGGCGTTCCACGGGCCGTTGTCGCTCGTGAAGACGACGATCGTGTCGCGCGCCACGCCCGCGGCCTGGAGCGCGGCGCGCACCTGCCCGACCGAGTCGTCGAGCTCCGCGAGCACGTCGCCATACAGGCTCCATGTGCGTCCCCAGAACCCGGACGAGACGGCCAGCGGGACGTGCGGCATCGAATGCGCGAAGTACAGGAAGAAGGACCGCCGCGCCGCCGCGTTCTCGCGGATGAACCGCACCGCTTCGGCCGTGTAGGTCGCGGTGAGCGACGCCGGTTCCGGATCGTCTGCACGCCGCGTCTCGCCGTCCCACAACGAGAGGCGCTCCTCGGTCTTCACCCACGGATCCTTGTAGTCGTGGCTGTACAGCAGTCCCACGAAGCGGTCGAAGGCGTGATCGAGCGGCCGCATGCCCGGCTGATCCCCGAGGTGCCACTTCCCCACCAGCATCGTCGCGTACCCGCGACCCTTCAGCACCTGCGGCAGCGTGACGTGCGCCTTCGCGACCAGGCCCGCGGCACTGCGCGGCGACAGGGGAGACCGGATGCCGACGCGGAACGCGTACTTGCCTGTAAGCAATGACGCACGCGTGGGCGAGCACGACGGCGACGGCGCGTACGCGGCGGTGGCGCGCACGCCCTCGCGCGCCATCGCGTCGAGGTTCGGCGTGCGATGGGTGGGATGCCCGTACGACGCGAGGTCACCGTAGCCGAGATCGTCGGCAAGGATGACGACGATGTTTGGTGGCGACGCCGGAGGGCGCGCCTGAGCCGACGCGGTCCCACAGAGAAGGAGGAAGGCAATTACCGCGGCCACGCTGCACGAACGAGATACGCGCCAGATCATCCCCGGCCTCCGTGCGACTGGCGCGTGCTCGCGCGGCGCGCCGGTCGCCAGACCTCTCGAAACGCGCGGTACCCGAGCGTGAGCCGCGGCGCGACCTCGTACTCGTCGATGCAGTCGAGCACGCGGCACACCTCCGTACCGCCGAACGCCGGGCCGCGCAGTCCCCGGCCAACCATCTGCTCGTACAGCACCTGGCTCACCGTGGTCCGGCTCATGACGACGTGCGTGACGCGCGGATCGTCGAAGCCGGTCGTAAGCACCTCGCAGTTGCAGAGTACCTGCACGCGGCCGCCGCGGAAGTCGTCGATGACGCGCCGGCGAGTCACCACGCGCGTGCCGCCTGTGACTACGGCTGCGCTGACGCCGGACTCCTCGAGCAGGTAGGCCATGCAGCGCGCGTCGTGCACCGACGGAGCGAAGTAGACCATCCGCATTTCCGGGTAGAACTGCGACTCGACGAGCAGCGCCTTCAGGATCTCGCGGCGGCGGGCATGCGTATCGACGAGCGTGTTGATCTCGTCGTCGAGCCGCTCCTCGGTGGGCAGGGCCTCGTCGAACAGCGTCGGCTGCAGCTGCACGCGCTGACGCGTGACGATGTCGTGCACTTCGGGGCGGGCGAGGACGCCGCGCGCCTGCAGGAGGTCGAGCGGCGCATCGCCAAGCGTCCGGCGCGCCTCGATCAGCCGGCGAAAGAGCGATCGCAGTTCGCGCGTGCCCTGGTGCGCGTCCTCGTACTCGCGGCGGAACGGTGTTGCCGTGAGCCCGACGACGGAAGCCGTCGTCGACAGAGAGAACGCCTGGATGATGTCGCGATAGGTCGGCGCGGCGGCTCGGTGCGCTTCGTCGACGACGATGACCCCGGCGCGCTGCAGCAGCGCGGCCCGCCCCTCCACCTGCATGTCTTCAGTCCCTCGCAGGATGTTGGCCAGCCGCTGCGGCGTCGACACGACGACGCTGAAGTCGCGAGACACGCAGCCGAGCGCCTCGCGAAGCAACTCGTCACTCGTCGTGTACGCGCCCCAGAACCGCACGAGCGCGACAGGCGGTCCGTCGCGCAGCCCGGCCCACACCTGGCGGAAGCACGCAAGTGCCTGTTCGCAGAGTTCCTCGGTGTGCGCCAGCCAGACGATCGCATACGGCCGCGGGCGCTGGTCGATGCCCGGGCGCGCCAGCAGGCGATGGATCGACTCGACGGCAGTCCTCGTCTTGCCCGCACCTGTCGGCAGCGAGACGATCGCTCGACCGCGCGGCTGGCTCGCCTCCTGCAGCAACCCGGCAGACACCTCCTCCTGGAAGTCGGCAAGCGGCGGGAGGCGTACGGGAGCATCGACGTACTCGATGTCGCGATGCCGCTCGCTCGCCGGGATTCCAGCCAGCGCAAGTGGCAGATGGCACTGACGTACGAAATCGAAGGCGCCGGCCTTGCCGGGATGCCACCGCGATGGAGGACGGACGCCGCACCGGCGGGCGATTGTTTCGCGCACCTCGCCGTCGGTAAGCAGGTCCTCGTGGTGGACGAGCAGCAGCGCCCGCGCCAGGTCGTCCTTGCTGCCACTCGTGTCGTGGCCCTTTCGGCGCCGCAGCGTAGCCCGCGCTGACGTGAGCAAGTCCCCGAGCAGTCGCTCGAGGTCCCTGTGATTGAGCAGCTCGCACAGGCGCAGGCGCGCGCCGACTCGCCAGTCGGCCGGCGCGGCGGGCGTTACGATTTGTGCGCTGCGGAGGTCGTCCACGCCAGCCTCACTTCAGCTCCACCTCGATCACCCGCATCGGCGTCGTGCCGGGATTCGCCACCATGTGCGTCGCGTTCGGACCGCGGAAGCCGACGCTGCCACTCGTGAACGACGCGGTCTCCTTCTTGCCGTCCTTCTCGGTGAAGACGAGCCGGCCCTCGGTCAGGATGACGCCGACGTGGGCGAGGTCGTGCGTGTGCATGCCGGTGTCGGGCACGCCGGGCGGGAACGTGACGTCCTTGACGCGCACGCGCTCGTTCTCGAAGACCACCTGCGACGAGTACTTCACGCCAGCCTTCGCCGTGGCCTGTCCCGGCCTTGCCGCGGTCGCCGCCTGCGTCTCCGCGGCACGCAGCGCCTGCAGGCCCGCACCCCCGGCAGTGAGCGCCATCGTCGTCATCACCGAACCGGCGACGATGCCGGCCCCGAACGTCAGCTTCGAACGCGTCATGTGCCTTCCTCCGTGGTCGGGAGGATAGCGCAGTGTGAGGGCGCGGGCCCCCGGCGAGTCGATCCGTCGGGCAAGGCCCGACGGCTACGTACCGCGCGACCCGGAACCCGGCACCCGGTACCCGGTTCTCAGACAATCAGCATCCCGTCGCCGTAGCTGTAGAAGCGGAACCCTTCCGCGATCGCGCGGTCGTAGGCAGCGAGCACGTGCTCCCGCCCGCCGAACGCGCAGACGAGGAACAGCAGCGAGGACCGGGGCACGTGGAAGTTCGTCATCAGCGCGTCGACCACGCGGAACCGGTGCCCCGGGAAGATGTAGAGCGACGTCGTCGCAGCGCCGGCACGGACGCGGCCGCCCTCGTCCACCGCACTTTCGAGCGCGCGCGTACTCGTGGTGCCGACAACGACGACACGCCGCCCCTCCGCCTTCGCGCGGTTGATCGCGTCAGCCGACGCTTGCGGAATTGCGAACCGCTCGGGATCGACGACATGCTCCTCCACGGTCTCGACCCGCACCGGCTTGAACGTCCCGTAACCGACGTGCAACGTGATCGGGACCACTTCCACCCCGAGCGCCTGCACGCGCGTGAGGAGCCCCGGCGTGAAGTGCAGTCCGGCCGTGGGTGCCGCGACCGATCCGCGGTCGGCTGCGAAGACCGTCTGGTAGCGCTCGCGATCGGCGAGGGCGTCGGGACGGTGGATGTACGGCGGCAGCGGCACGTGCCCGATTGCCTCGATCGCGGCGTCGACGTCGGCGTAGCCTTCGGCGCGCAGCTGCACCGTGCGACGTCCATAGCTGCCGCGCCCGACGATCTCGCCGTGAATCGCACCGTCGTTGCCGGCGCAGGTGAACCGGCTGCCGACCTTCAGCCGCTGCCCCGGATGCACGAGCGCATCCCAGCGATCACCGCCGTGCGCCTCCACGAGCAGGCACTCGAGGCGCCCGCCTCCGGGGTGGCGCGTCCCGAGCAGTCGCGCCGGAAACACCTTCGTGTCGTTCACGACGAGCACGTCGCCCGCGCGCAGCCAGCGCGGGAGGTCGGCAACGGCAGCGACCGTCGTCGCGCCCGTCGCACGTTCGAGCACCATCAGCCGCGAGGTGCCGCGCACCTCCGGCGGGTGCTGCGCAATCCGTGCCTCGGGCAGGTGGAAGTCGAAGTCGTCTACACGCATGCGGAAGATCGCGATCGCTGAAGCGGCGGTCGCCCGCCGGAGCCGGGCTTCATGATCGCGCGACGTCTGCCGCGCGGCAAACCGCGCGGAGCGCGGGACACCCGAGCGTCGGGCA
>JAEYZV010000202.1 GCA_023427865.1 Acidobacteriota bacterium | reverse complement strand
GGACGCAACAGGCGAAAGGCCGAACCAGACCTCGATCGGCAATACGATTGCGCTATGGTACTCCATCAACATCACGTTGGACGGGTGCTGCGATCATCGTGAAAAGATCGCGGACGAAGACCTGCATCGTCACGCGATGGAAAACATCGCCAGGGCCGACGCGCTTCTCTTCGGCCGAGTGACCTACGAAATGATGGAGGCAGCGTGGCGGCTCTCGACCCGGACGGTGACGATGCGCGACTGGACGGAACCGTTTGCGCAGACGATCGACGCGGCGAAGAAGTACGTCGTGTCGCGCTCGCTGGACCGGGTGGATTGGAACGCGGAGATCATCCGCGGGGATCTCCGCGAAGCCGTCAACCGGCTCAAGCAGCAGCCGGGGAAAGGACTGTTCACAGGCGGCGTCACGCTCCCGCTGGCGTTGGCGGAGCTGGGGTTGATCGACGAGTATGAGTTCGTGGTGCATCCCAGGCTGGCGGGCCACGGGCCGACGTTGTTCGAGGGGCTCTCGAAGCATATCGACTTGAAGCTCGTGAGCCGGCTGGAGTTCGACTCGGGGGCGGTGGCGATGCGGTATGAGCCCAGAAGGTAGCGGTCGCTCGTTAGGGCCGCAGAACAACTCCAGAGGGGCTTTCGAAGACTCGACCGACCCTAATCGCCTGCCTCAATGGCCGGTAGGATCGCAACGCCACGGGCTGCATGCGATCAGACGAATTCACGTCAACCAGCAACCGATGGTGTCTCTCCGGTTCGCGCCCTGCTGATTTCGCCCGGGAAGGCTTTTGGCATAGGCGAGCGCACGCATGACGAGCACGCGTGGCCAGCCGAAATGGCGCGCTGTTCTGTCCGCGGACTCGGTTTCGTCGTGCACAGCGACTACTTCCCACACTGCGACCCGACGGCCCGTCAGGTACGCCTCGCGCCCAGTCAGCGAGTCTCGGAACGAGATTCCGGGGAACTCCGTCTCGAGGCTCATCTCGATGACGTATCGCGCGACGAGATCGCTTTTTGAGGTCCGCGCGGCACGTGCCTGTTTGGTCACCAACCGCACGTAACGCGCCGGCACGCGGCCAGAGACGTAGGCTTTACTCATATCCTGTGTGTGCGCACTGTGCACGAAGAGGAAGTTCACACTATAGATACGGGTCGATCAGCATTACGAGTGACGCGTCGAAGCCTACGCCCTTCGGCATCTCATCTACGTCTCGGACGTGGACGAGCTGCACCACGTTCTCGCTCATCCGTGACGCATCGACACGACTTTCGCGGTCCGGCCTTCCACTATCGCCCGTAGCCGACGTTCCCAGCGTTCAAGTGCGTCTCGCTTCTCCTTGTCGTACGCGTACCGATCGTAGATGCGCGTTGCGGCAGGACCACCCTCTATGTGATTCAGCACTTTGGCGATGTGGTCTCGGGGGACACCGGCTTCGGCCATTCCCGTCGACGCCGTCCGGCGAAGGTCGTGCGCGCGGAATGCGAACGACAGACCGCGACAGAGAATGGATGCCGCCTTCTTCGCGCGGTGCGCGATCGAACCGGCGCCACGGCGGTTCTCGAACACGACCTTCGCATTCTCGCCGCCGAGTTCGCGGTGGCGTTGAAGTATTTCGCTCACGGGTCTTGTCAGCGGCGCACGGTGCGCCAGTTCATTCTTCGCAACGGAAGCGGGAATCGTCCACCAGCCGCTCTCGAGGTCAACGTCGGCCCACCGCATCTTCTGAGTCTCACCGGGCCGCTGCGCGGTCAGCAGCTGCACTTGAAGTGCCTGCGCCGTCGCTGGAGTCACCCGCGCTTTCGCCCGACGACGTTTCTGGGCTGCCTGGTCGGTCTCGTCCTCGACGTCGGCGGCGAGGCACTCGAGCGCGGGCCAGAGTTCGCGCAGCTCCTCGTCGCTGAGCACCCGATCGCGTGACTTTTCCACGCCGGGTTCCGGAAATACGTGATGCTGGATTCGCTTCAATCCACTCGCGATCGAGCGCGAAGTTGAACATCCTGCAGAGCACGCCCAAGGTGCGATTGGCCATGATGGGCGCGTCGCGTTTCCGCGCGATGTTCTCGACGAGTTCGCGCACGTCACGCCGACGAATGTCGGCGAGGCGCTGAAAGCCGAGCACCGGCAGGAGGTCCTTGTCGATGATCCGCTTCTCTTCGCGCCAGCGCCGATGACGCTTCTCGGCCATCTCGAGGTACGCGGTGGCGAGCTCGCGGAACAACTCCCCCTTGAGCAGGTCGCGCTTATCGTGGGCAGGATCCTCGCCGTCGGCCGCTTTGCCAAGGACCGACCGCGCCTCGCTACGCGCATCGGCGAGTGACTTCCCTGGAGGCGGACCGTATGGTCCGATGGTCAGTCGACGCATGCGCCGGCCAACCCGATAGCGCACGACGAAAGCGCGCCTGCCGCCGTACGACACGCGGACACCGAAGCCTGGCAACTTGTCGTCCCAGTAGTCGCGTTGACGCTCGCTCTCTGACGGCACAGGAAGCGCCGCGATTGACCGATCCGTCAGGTGGTGCACGGCATCTGCGATCTCCTATGTTCGCGGGGCAGGGAGCCCGCCGTAGGTCACATATAGGTCACAAAATGACGGTCACAGCGTAGCATGTGCCGGCGACCGATGAACAGCAACAATCGTCGAAATACTTAGGGAATGCTCGTGTTTTGGTGCCGGATGGTGAGCGTTGGTGAGCCTTGAAAAACCCGTAAAGACGGGCTTGGGCGCAGGGGGGCGCTGGTTCTCTCACGAATCGCCGCGGCGCAGCCGCGCCAGCTTCTCCTCGTGCTCGCGCTCGAAGCGATCGAGGTCGCGCCGCAGTTCCGCCTCGCGTTCCAGCGCGGCCGCCGGATCGAAGCTGCCGGCCAGCGCCGCCTGGTGCATGATGCGCCGCTGCGCCACGCGAGCCTCGTGCTGCCGCTTCTCCTCGGCAATCGCCTCGCGCTGCGCATCGGTGAGCGTCACCTGCGTGATGCCCTGGGCTTCGTCCTGCTTGCGCAGGCGTTCCATCACGAGCTCGAGCCTGCTCTTGGGGGCGCCATCGACGGTCATGGGCGGATCGTACGACACTGTGGGCCATGACCACACCGCCTCCAGCTCCTGCTGCTGAAGACGTCACATCGCCAGTCGCGCCGCCGGGCACCAATGCGGAACGCATCATGCTCGACGGCCCGCAGTCCCGTCTGCTGGACCTGCAGCTCGTGCTCCGCTCGGTCCGCGACTTCATCCACGCGTTCCGCACCCTGCACTTCGCAGGGCCGTGCGTCACCGTGTTCGGCTCGGCGCGGTTCGCCCCGGGACACCCCTACTACGAGCTCTCCCGTGAGGTCGGCGCCGCCCTGAGCCGACTCGGCTTCACGGTCATGACCGGTGGCGGCCCGGGCGTGATGGAAGCCGCCAACCGCGGCGCCAGGGAGGCGGGCGGCTGGTCGGTCGGCTGCAACATCCGCCTGCCTTTCGAGCAGCACGCCAATCCGTATCTGGATCGCTGGGTCACCTGCGAGTACTTCTTCGTGCGCAAGGTCGTGCTGTTCAAGTACTCGTACGCGTTCGTGGCGATGCCCGGCGGGTTCGGCACGCTCGACGAGCTGTTCTCCGCGCTCACGCTCATCCAGACCGGCAAGATCCGGAACTTCCCGATGGTCCTCATCGGCGTCGACTACTGGGCGCCGCTGGTCGAGCAGTTGAAGCTGATGGTCCGCGAGGCCACCATCTCGGAAACCGACCTCGACCTGCTGCTGGTGACCGACGATGTGGAGGCGGCCATGGCGCACATCCGTGAACGAGCCATCGCCCGCTTCGGACTCAGGCCCCGCAAGACCCCGCACCCCTGGGCGGTGCTCGGCGAACGGGGACGGGCCTGAACGGCTTCCGGCGCTCGCCAGTCGCCGTTCGGCGCTATGCTTGAGGCTGGATTCCCCAGGACTGCCAGGAGGAGATGGGCGTGGACAGCGAGCAAAGCGGACTTTCACGGCGCGGCTTCGCGCAGCGCCTCGGCCAGGTGGCCGCGGCATCGACATTGGCATCGCTCAACGCACCGGCGGTTCATGGCGCGGAGAGCAACACGATCCAGCTGGCGCTCATCGGTGCCGGCGGTCGCGGCACCGGTGCGGTCGTGGATGCCCTCGCCACCAAGAACGGTCCCATCAAGCTCGTGGCGATGGCCGACATCTTCGAAGACAAGATGAAGCGCAGCCACACGGCGCTCGTGAACCGGGTCGGCGCCGACATCGCGGTCAAGGACGAACACAAGTTCCTCGGCTTCGATGGCTACAAGCACGCCATGGACCTGCTCAAGCCGGGCGACGTGGCCATCCTCGCCACGCCCCCCGCGTTCCGCTGGCCGCATTTCGAGTACGCGATCTCGAAGGGCATCAACGTCTTCATGGAGAAGCCGGTCACCGTCGACGGGCCCACCACGAAGAAGATGTTCGAGCTCGCTGAAGCCTCGGTGCGCAAGAACATGAAGGTCGGGGTCGGCCTCATGTGCCGTCACTGCGACGCGCGCAACGAGCTCAAGCGCCGCATCAAGGACGGCCAGATCGGCGACATCGTGGCGATGCGCGCCTACCGGATGCACGGGCCGGGCGGATCCGCGTTCACGAAGGCGCGCGTGCCCAATGGCGTCACGCCGCAGATCACCGGCGGCCCGACGGCGCCGATGTCCGAGGTGATGTTCCAGCTGCGCCGCTTCCACGGCTTCATCTGGGCCTCGGGTGGGATGTTCTCCGACTTCTACATCCACAACATCGACGAGTGCTGCATGATGAAGGACGCCTGGCCGGTCAAGGCGCAGGCGGTCGGCGGCCGGCACTACCGCGAGGACTTCGTCGATCAGAACTTCGACGTCTACTCGGTCGAGTACACGTTTGCCGACGGCACCAAGCTGTTCCTCGACGGCCGCTCGATGACGGGCGCGTGGTCGGAGTTCGCCTCCTACGCGCATGGCACCAAGGGCCTGGCCATCATCTCGGCCAAGGACCACACGCCGGCGCGCAGCCGCATCTACGACGGGCACAACCCGGACCCGGGCAAGTTGCTCTGGGCGTACCCGGAGAACGAGCGCAACCCGTATCGCGTGGAGTGGATCAACCTGATCGACGCCATCCGCAACGACAAGCCGTACAACGAGGTGCGCCGCGGTGCGGAAGCGAGCCTCGTGACGAGCATGGGCCGCATGGCCGCGCACACGGGCCGCGTGATCACGTACGAAGAGGCGCTCAACAGCCCTCACGAACTCGCGCCGACGGTCGCCACCTTGACCGAACACGGCCCGGCGCCGGTGATGCCGGGGCCCGACGGCAAGTACCCGCAGCCGTACCCGGGCCTGGTCACCGACCGCGAGTACGGGGTGCCGCCGGCGCTGCCGACATCGACGGCGACGTCGGCCAGCCGGCAGGAGTGAGATGGGCATTGGCCGTCGGGCAAGGCCCGACGGCTACGGCCTGACGCGAGGCTCACGGGTCACCGTCGGGCAAGGCCCGACGGCTACGGCCTGACGCAAGGCCCGACGGCTACCGCCTGCCGTCGGCGCGCCGCCCGGCGGCTACAATCCCGGGCATGCTCTCGCTGAAAGGTCATCGCGCCCTGGTCACGGGTGCGACGCAGGGGGTGGGCCGCGCGATTGCGGTGGCGCTCGCGCGTGCCGGCGCCGACGTCGTCATCCACGGACTCCGCCTCGACGTCCACGCCGACGACACCCGCGCGACGTGCGAGGCGGCTGGCGTGCGCGCCGCCGTCGTGACGGGCGACCTCGCAACGGCGCCCGTCGACGCGGCCGCCCGACTGTTCCGCGAGGCCAGCGCGGCGATGC
>JAEYZV010000105.1 GCA_023427865.1 Acidobacteriota bacterium | reverse complement strand
TTCGAGGCAGTCCCGAAGGTGATGACATTCTGAAATTCAGAAATTCCGCTACCGCGTGGCTGCGAGTTCGGCGTTGATGGCCGTTGCGGCGACCGCCGGATCGGGGGCGCCGGTGATCGGGCGTCCGATCACCAGATACGACGCACCGGCCCGCATCGCCTCGCCGGGAGTCATCGTGCGCGCCTGATCGTCCCGGCTCGACGCGGCAGGACGAATCCCGGGCGTGACGATCGCGAAGTCGTCGCCGCACGTCTCCCGGATCAACGCGATCTCCTGTGGTGAGGCCACCACGCCGTCGATGCCGGACTCCCTGGCGAGTGCGGCGAGGCGCGCGACCTGGTCGCGCACGCCGCCCGCCACCCCCACGGCCTCGAGCCGCGCGTCGTCGAGGCTCGTGAGCACGGTCACGCCGACGACGAGCGGCCTGGTCGCGCCGATCCTCGCCGCCTCCTCGTGTGCGGCGTCGCGGGCCGCGCGCAGCATGTCGTGCCCCCCGCTTGCATGGACGGTCATCATCCACGCACCGAGGCGCGTCCCTGCCCGGACCGCTCCGGCCACGGTGTTGGGGATGTCGTGGAACTTGAGGTCGAGGAACAGGCGCAGGCCGCGTTCCACGATCGGCGCGGCCGCCGCGGGCCCCTCGCTCACGAAGAGCTGCTTGCCCAGCTTGAAGCCGCCGACGTGAGACGCCAGCGCATCGATGAGCGTCGTCGCCTGCGCGATGCGGTCGACGTCGAGCGCGATCAGGATGGGCGACATGCAGGCTCCGGCGAACGCTTCTTTCCGGCGATGACGACGCCTCCGACGAGGTCGGCAAGCCGCGCCACGCCATGCCGCGCGCAGTACGCCTCGAGCCCCGTCATCACCTTGGACCAGATGAACGGGTCGGCGAAGTTCGCCGTGCCGATCTGCACCGCGTTGGCGCCGGCGAGCATGAACTCGACGACGTCCTCGGCCGAGGCGATGCCGCCCATGCCGACGATGGGGATCTTCACCGCCTGGCGACACTCGTACACCATGCGGACAGCGATCGGCCGGATGGCCGGCCCGCTGAGGCCTCCCATCACATTGGTCAGCCTGGGCGTACGCGTCTCGACGTCGATGGCCATGGCCAGGAACGTGTTCACGAGCGAGATGGCGTCGGCGCCAGCCTCCTCGGCGGCGCGTGCGAACGACGCGACGTCGGTCACGTTCGGCGTGAGCTTCGGCATGATGGGCAGCGTCGTCGCCTTGCGGACCGCCGCCACCACGTCGTGGGTGCCCGGCAGGCTGCATCCGAACTGGATGCCGCCCTCCTTGATGTTGGGGCACGAGATGTTCAACTCGATGCCCGCGACGCCTTCGTGGTCCGACAGCACGCGACACACCTCGACGTACTCGTCGAGCGTGACGCCGCAGACGTTGACGATCGTCACGGCGCCGAGCTCGCGCAGCTCCGGCAGGCGCTCCTTCACGAACCGGTGCACGCCGATGCCCTGCAGGCCGATGGCGTTCAGCATCCCACCCGGGGTCTCGACGATGCGGGGTGGTGCGTGCCCCTCGCGCTCGGTGAGGAACAGGCCCTTCACGACCACCGCACCGAGCGTGGCGAGGTCGATGGCGCCCGCGTACTCGACGCCGTAGCCGAAGCAGCCGCTGGCGGCCATCAGCGGGTTGCGCAGGGTGAGCGGCCCGAGCGGCGTGGTGAAGTCAACCATGGTGCGCCAGCCCTTCCCATTGCAGCTCGCTGGCGGCGAACACCGGCCCGGAGGTGCACGAGCGCACGAAATGCGCCGAGCCGTCGGCCATCTTCACCGGCACGACGCAGCTGTAACAGCCGCCCATGCCGCAGCCCATCACCTGTTCGAGCGACACCCAGGCGTCGTGCCCGGCCCCTGCGGCCAGGGTGGCCACGGCCTGCATCATCGGCGTGGGTCCGCAGCAGTAGATGGCGATGCGCTTGTCGCGTCCGTGCTCACGCAGGGCCCGCTCGAGCGGTACGGTGACGCGCCCGTGATCGCCCCGACTGCCGTCCTCGGTCGCGAGCACGAGCTCGACGCCGCGTCCGGCGAACCAGTCGGCGTAGTACAGGTCCTCGCCGCGGCGGGCGCCGTAGAACAGTCGCAGCGACACGCCGCGTGCCAGGAGGGCGTCGGTCAGCGTCGCAAACGGCGCGAGCCCGACACCACCCGCAACCATCCATGCCGCGGTCGGTGGTTCCACGAGCGGCCACGGTTGCCCGAGCGGTCCGAGGCACGCGAGGCGCTCACCGACGCGGACCTCGAACAGGTGTCCCGTACCGACGCCGATGCGCTTGTTCAGGATGCTGACGCCCAGCGGCGCCCCGTCGGCGGCGCGAACGATCTCGAAGATCGAGAACGGGCGGCGGAGCAGCGGCTCGAGCCCGGGGGTCGTCTTGATCATGACGAACTGTCCCGGCCTCGCAGCAGCCGCGACACGGGGCGCGGCCAGCGTGACGACGTTGTACTCTGCCGAGAGCGTACGATTCCCGAGCACCTCGGCCAGATCGTCCACGACCATCCGAGGCAGCATAGCGCATCCGGTCATGCCGTACCTGCGTCTGCTCACCAACGCCCTGCTCGCCGGCGTCCTCGGCGCGATCGTGCTGGGCCACCTGGTGCTGCTGCTCAATCCGTCCATGCCGCTGCGCGCCGGCGTGCTGTTCTCCCTCGCGTGGCGGTTGGTCGTGACGGCCGGTGCGATGCTGACCGCCGCCTTCTTTCTCGCGAGCGTGGCGCGCTACCTCTCGACACGGCGCGGCCCGGGGTGGTTGAGCCTGCGGCTGCTCGCGTGGATGACGACGCTGGTGGTCGGCGTCGGCGCGCTGCTGGCGTGGCTGAACCTCTCGGCCTTCGAGGCGTCGCTCTCCGAGGCGGCAGGCCGACGCTTCGCGATCGCCGCCGCGACCCTCATGGTGACCGCCGCCGTGCTGCTGCTGATCGCGCTCGTCCACTACGGCTTCGGGCGTCGCGGCAGCCGTGTCGGTGGCGCGCTCGTGGCCATTGCCGTCGTCGCTGCGGTGGCGCTGCCGCTCGTCGCACGAGGCACCGGCGAGGCCCGCCCGCCCGTGCGCACCGCCGTGCGGGCCGTGGACGACTCCCTGCGGGAACCGACGGCGGGACGCGTGTGGATCGTGCTGCTCGATGGCGCGTCGCTGGACTACGTCTCACCCGCGGCGGCGCAGGGACGATTGCCGCATCTCGGGCGCCTGCTCGATGGCGGCGCGTCGCTGACGCTCTACTCGGTCGAGTCGGGAGGACCGACCCCGGTCTGGGCGTCGGTGGCGACCGGACGATACCCCCCGGGTACCGGCGTGGCGTCGGAGGCGCGCTACCGGGGCGGCTGGGCCGACCTCGACCTGCTGCCGCGCTACGTGTTCGCGGACCTCCTGGTGTATTCCGGGCTGCTCCAGCGCACGCCGGTGCAGCCCGAGGACCTGCGGGGCGCACCGATATGGCGCGTCCTCGACGGGTCCGGAGTGCCGGCGGTCACGGCAGGATGGCCGCTCGCGCGTGCCGGGCATTTGCGGGTCGGCGAGATGATCGAGGATGACGTGCGGCCGCGCGACGGCGACCCCATCGGGGCCGACCGTGCGATGCGCGATCGCTTCGAGGCGGCGCTGCGCGCGAGGCAGCACGTGGCGGTGGCCGCGCTCCGCTATGCGGCACTGTCGGCCTTCGGCTGGGAGGGGCTCGGGCTGCGCAACGATGCGGCGCGGCGGCGCGAGGTGGACGCGGTGTACGACTTCCTCGACGCCGAGGTCGGGCGGGTGATCGAGCGGCTCGCGCCCGACGACCTGCTGCTGGTCGTCTCGGGGTACCGGCTCGAACCGGCAAGCCCCCTCGTCCGCCTGCGGGATCGCCTTGCCGACGATGCCGGGCTTGCCGCCGAAGCGAGCCGTTCCGATGGCTTCCTGCTCGCGTACGGACGGCACGTGTCGCCAGGCCGCAAGACGGTCGGCGCCATCGTCGACGTGTTCCCGACGGTGCTCTACTACCTCGGGCTGCCCGTCGCCCGCGACATGGACGGCTTCGCACGCACGGACCTGTTCGTCTCGTCGCTTACCTCCGAACGCCCCGTCAGTTTCATTCGGAGCTACCAGTAGGGAAATTTCAGAATTGCAGAATTTCAGAATTTCAGAATTTCATCGGCAGCGCCAACCATCGGAGCATTACCGAAGGTGACGAAATTTTTGAAATTCTGCAATTCTGCAATTCTCCCTGTGCTACACTCGTTCGGCTCTTTAATCGCGGTCCCGTGAGGCCGCAAAGAGGTCGACGCAATGTCCCACTCGTTCGTCCCGCGGCAACGCGCGGGAGTCCCCAGCAATATGCCTGTCGCGTGCACCGTCGGTCCGGTGCCGAGATCGTGTGCCTCGCGGAGGTCGTCATGTCCGTCGTGATGGACGGGTCGCGCATCGAGCGCAGCCTCGCCCGCATCGCGCACGAGATCCTCGAACGCAACCGCAATCTCTCGGACGTCGCGCTCGTGGGCATCCGCACGCGGGGCGTGGTGATTGCCGAGCGCCTGGCCAGGGTGCTCGATCAGGTGGCGGGCGTCACGGTGCCCGTGGGGTCGCTCGACATCACGCTCTACCGCGACGACTACATGCGGCACCCAGTCGGGCCGCAGCCGCTCGTGCGGAGCACCGACATCCGCTTCTCGGTCGAGGGGCGCCGGATCCTGCTCGTCGACGACGTGCTCTACACGGGACGGACGATCCGCGCGGCGCTCGACGCCATCATCGACTACGGCCGTCCCCGCAGCATCCAGCTGGTCGTGCTCGTCGATCGCGGGCACCGCGAGCTGCCGATCAAGGCCGATTACGTCGGCAAGAACCTGCCGACGTCCCCCTCGCAGAGCGTCCAGGTCCGGCTGACGGAGATCGACGGCCTCGACGAGGTGCAGCTCGAGGAGGGGGCATGAGCGCGGTTGCTGCCGTCACGGCGCTCCGCGGCCGGCACCTGCTCGGCATCAGCGAGCTCTCGCCCGAGGAGATCACCCTCATCCTCGACACCGCCGACGCGATGCGCGAGGTCGGCCAACGGCAGATCAAGAAGGTGCCGGCCCTGCGCGGCCGCACCGTCGTGAACCTGTTCTTCGAGCCGAGCACGCGGACGCGGACCTCGTTCGAGATCGCGGAGAAGCGTTTGAGCGCCGACACCCTGAGCCTTGCGGTGTCGACGTCCAGCGTGGTCAAGGGCGAGACGCTGCTCGACACGGTGAGCAACATCGAGGCGATGCAGCCCGACATGCTCGTGGTGCGGCATGGCTCCTCGGGCGCCTGCCACCAGCTCGCGCGCCACTGCCGCGCGCGCATCGTCAACGCCGGCGACGGCCTGCACGAGCACCCGACGCAGGCCCTGCTCGACGCGTACACGATGCGGCAGCACAAGGGCCGGCTCGCCGGCCTGCAGGTGGCCATCGTGGGCGACCTGCTGCACAGCCGCGTGCTGCGATCGAACCTGCTGCTGTTGCGCAAGATGGGAGCCACCGTACGCGTGGCGGCACCCCGGCCGCTCGTGCCCCTCGGCATCGAGGCCATGGGCGCGACGCCGTGCCGCACCATCGAGGAAGCGCTCGACGGCGCCGACGTCGTGATGATGCTGCGCATCCAGCTCGAGCGCATGCAGAACAACTTCTTTCCGTCCCTGCGCGAGTACTTCACGCTGTTCGGCCTGACCGTCGATCGGCTCGCGCACGCAGCGCCGGACGCGATCGTCATGCATCCGGGGCCGATGAACCGGGGCGTCGAAATCGCGTCGGAGGTGGCCGACGGCTCCCGTGCGGTCATCCTCGAGCAGGTGGCCAACGGCGTGGCCGAGCGCATGGCGGTGCTCTACCTGCTCGGCGGCGGCAGCGAGGAATGACCAGGCGATGACGACGATTCTGAAGGGCGGCCGTGTCGTGGACCCGGCCAACGGCCGCGACGGCATCTTCGACGTGGAGGTGCGCGACGGCGTGATCGTACGGGTCGGCGCCAACCTGCCCGTGCCCGACGGCGCCACCGTGCTGGAGGTGCCGGCCGGCTGCATCGTGACACCCGGGCTCATCGACATGCACGTGCACCTGCGCGAGCCGGGCCAGGAGCACAAGGAGACGGTGGCCAGCGGCGTCGCCGCGGCGGTGGCCGGCGGCTTCACGGCCGTGGCCTGCATGCCGAACACCTCGCCGATCAACGACAGCGCCGCGGTGACCAGGTACATCCGCGACAAGGCCGACGCCGCGGACCTCGCACGCGTGTACCCGATCGGCGCGGCATCGGTGGGATCCAGAGGCGAGCAACTGGCCGAGATCGGCGAACTGAAGGCCGCCGGCTGCGTCGCGATCTCCGACGACGGGCATCCGATCCGGACCGCGTTGCTGATGCGCCGGGCGCTCGAGTACGCGGGCATGCTCGACGTGCTGGTGATCGACCACTGCGAGGACCCCACCCTCAAGGGCGACGGCGTCGTGCACGAGGGCGCGGTGGCATCCGAACTCGGCCTGCGCGGCATTCCCGGCGAGGCCGAGGAGCTGTGGGTCGAACGCGACATCACGCTTGCCGGACTGGCGCGCACGCGCGTCCACATCGCGCACCTC
>JAEYZV010000064.1 GCA_023427865.1 Acidobacteriota bacterium | reverse complement strand
TGTTCATCGTCGAAGGCGATTCGGCCGGCGGCTCGGCCAAGCAGGGGCGCGATCGGGTGCGGCAGGCCATCCTGCCGCTGCGGGGCAAGGTGCTCAACACCGAGAGCGCGTCCACGGCGAAGGTGCTGGAGAACAAGGAACTCGCCGACCTCGTCACGGCGCTGGGCTGTGGCGTCGGCAAGAACTTCGACAGCGACCGGTTGCGCTATGGCAAGATGATCCTGCTCGCCGATGCCGACTCGGACGGACATCACATCTCCACGCTCCTGCTCACGTTCATCTACCGGCACATGCCCCAGCTGATCGCGAGCGGCCGCGTCTACCTCGCACAGCCACCGCTCTACCGCATCGACATCGGCAAGGAGACGTTCTGGGCACAGGACGATGCCCAGCGCGACGCGATCGTGAACAAGGCGTCCGGCCGTTCGAAGCCGGACATCACGCGGTTCAAGGGCCTCGGCGAGATGATGCCGAAGGTGCTGTGGGAGACGACGCTGAATCCGAAGACGCGGCGCCTGCTGCGCGTGACGGTCGCCGATCAGCTCGTCACCGATCGCGTGATGAACGAGCTCATGGGCAAGGATGCTTCCGCGCGCTTCCGCTTCATCATGGACCGCGCCGAGGACGCCGAAGAGCTCGACGTGTAGCTCGGGGGGAGCATCGGGAGCCGGAAGCCGGGTTGGTCGGCGGGGAGCGGACGCGTCGATTGTCTTCCCGCGAGGCGTTCGCTAACGTAGGGCCATCATGCGCTCCGTGCTCGGTGGTGTCCGGCTCGCGCTGGTCCTTGTGAGCCTCGCCGTTCCCGAAACGTCATCGGCTCAGGCGCCCGCCCCGGCACAGCCGCCGGCGGCGCCTCCGGCCGAACCCGCCGACGACAGCGAGGAGAAGCAGAAGTACGAGGAAGAGGTCGTCGTCAGTGCGTCGCGTGTGGAGCAGGCCCTCGTCAACGCGCCGGCGACCGTGACGCTGATCGACAGCAGCGCGATCGAGAACTCCCCCGCCTCCAACTACGCCGACCTGTTGCGGGCCGTGCCCGGCCTCAACGTCACGCAGACCTCCGCGCGCGACATCAATCTCACCTCGCGCGCCGCGACGGGCACGCTCGCCACCTCGCAGCTCGCGCTCGTGGACGGTCGCACCATCTACCAGGACTTCTTCGGGTTCATCGCCTGGGACTTCCTGCCAATCGACCCGGCCGAGATCAGGCAGATCGAGGTGATTCGCGGACCGGCGTCGGCGGTGTGGGGCGCCAATGCCCTGTCGGGCGTGGTCAACATCATCACGAAATCACCCCGCGAACTGCAGGGCACCGCGTTCACGGTGAGTGCGGGTGTGTTCGGTCGCGATGCCGACGGGGTCGACCGCGGCAACGGCTCGCTCAATTCGATCAGCGCGAGCCACGCCGCCGCGGCCAGCGACCGATGGGCCTACAAGGTGTCGGCCGGCTACTACACGCAGGACGCGTTCGCGCGTCCGGCCGGGCCCATCCCGAATACGACGGGCACGCAGTACCCGGACTTCACCAACACGGGGACGCGGCAGCCGAAGTTCGATGCGCGAGTCGACTACGACCATCCCGATGGCCGGCAGAAGGTGGTGATGCAGGGCGGGTTCTCGGGCACCGAGGGAATGATCCACACCGGCATCGGGCCATTCGACATCGACCGCGGCACGTACCTCGCCTACGGCAAGGTGAACTACACGCGGGGCGCGACGCGGCTGAACACGTTCGTCAACCACCTCGACGGCGACGCGACGAACCTGCTCGCCGTGGGCGTCGACGGGCGCCCGATCCCGTTCGCCTTCCGCAACACGACGTTCGACGTGGAGGCGGGCCACGTGGCCACGTGGCGTCAGCGTCACGTGTTCAGCATGGGCGGCAACTTCCGCTACAACGGCTTCGACCTGTCGCTGGCGCCCCGCGAGGATTCGCGCACCGAGGGCGGCGTCTACCTGCAGGACGAGATCTTCCTCTCGCCGCACTTCCGCTGGGTGGTCGGTGGCCGCGTCGACGCGTTCTCGGTGCTCGATACGCCGGTGTTCTCGCCGCGCACGACCTTCATGTACAAGCCGGCGCCGGCGCACACGTTCCGCATCTCGTACAACCGCGCCTATCGTGCGCCCTCGCTCGTCAACAACTTCCTCGACACGGCGCTCGTCAACCAGATCGATCTGGGAGCGCTCAACCCGCTGCTCGCCGGACGGCTCTACAACTTCCCCGTCGCCGCGTCCGGCAACGAGGACCTGGAGGAAGAGTCGCTCAACGCGTACGAGATCGGTTACTCGGGAGTCGTTGCCAACCGCGCGACGGTGAGCGCGGCGTTCTACGTCAACGACAGCCGCAACTCGATCTTCTTCACGCAGAACGGCAGCTATCGCGCCGCCAACCCGCCCCCCGGCTGGCCGCTCCCGCCGGCGGCGCTCGAACTGATCTACCTGTCGGGGCGCTTCGGGCCGGGCAACGGGCTGCCCGCCTCGTTCACGTACCTGAACTTCGGCAAGGTGCGCCAGAAGGGCCTGGAACTCGGCGTAGACACCGACATCACCCGCGGCGTGACGGGCTTCGTCAACTACTCGTACCAGCCGACGCCGACGCCGACCGGGTTCGATCTCTCCGAGCTGAACCTGCCGTCGCGCCACCGCTTCAACGTCGGCGCCAACTACACGGGCGCGCACCTCGTCGGCCAGGCCTCGCTCAGTCATGCGAGCGAGGCGTTCTGGCAGGACGTGCTCGACTCGCGCTACCACGGCACCACCGACGCGTTCACGCTGGTGAACGGCTCGCTCGGATACCGCTGGACCGACACGATCACGACCTCGCTGAAAGTGATCAACCTGTTCGACCAGGAGATCCAGCAGCACGTCTTCGGCGACGTCATGCGCCGGCAGGTCGTGTTCGAACTGAAGATGCGCGTGCCGGGCAGACCGTAACGGCAGTATCGACTGCCACACATCGAGGGCACGGATGTTGTCGGGCGGGGCTGCCGCGATGCCATATGGATGGCCCGTGACGGCTCTGCACTGACCCTGGTCTGCGGAGGACGACATGCCACCTGCCCCACGCGTCAGCGACAGCCTGCACGTGTGCAGTCTCGCGCTCCTCGTGTGCCTGTGCGTCGGAGTTCCTCCATGTTGGGCGCAGTCGGCTCCGTTCGCTGAACCGGTGCCGGGGCTCAGTGGTCGCACGAACGCCACGATCCGTCAGATCACGCGCGACGGCAGCCGCGTCCTCGTGACGATCGGTACTGCGGAGGCTGGCGGCTACCTGCTCGTGCTCGACACCGAAACGGGCGAGATCCTGTTCGACAGCCGGCCCGTGCAGACACCCGAACGGCCCTTTGCGGAGGTCGCACTTTCGCCAGACGGCGCGTTCCTGGCAGACAGCGCGCGGTCCGGCACGGACCATCTCGTGTGGCTTCGCAGCCTGACAACGGGAGAGGAACAGCTCGCGCTCCGCGACGCCTTCGGTTCGGTCGACGTCAAGGCGATTGCCGATCAGGGCGCCGCGATCGCCGCGTTCTCGTCAACCGCGCTCACCTCGGGCCCCATGGTCATCGTGCCTGGCGTCCTGCCGCCGCTGCGCTTCGCCAGCGCGTGCCGCACGGGTACCCCCGTCAGGTGCGCGCTCTCGAACCCGCTGACCATGAGCGCCGACGGCCGCTACCTCGCGTTCACGGACATGTACGCGGGCTTCTCCGTGGACGTCGATCACCCGCGCTATGGGCTGGTCGTGGCCGACGTCCACGAGCCTGCGGCTCGCCGGCTGCCCATCGAACACCCCGAACTCGGCCGCGAGCCGTGGCCACCCGAGGCCGATCGGAGTATGCGTGTCGGGGTCAGCGGCAACGGGGAATGGGTTGGGTTCACGGGGCGGACCACAGAGCGAGGCGAGCCCAGGGCGGCCCTGATCCACCGGGCAACCGGGACGGCCCTTCTCGTCGCACCTTCACTCGGTCCCACACACTTCCATGACCTGAGTGACGACGCACGATTCGTGCTGCTCACCAGCGAGTACTCCCCCATCACGGGACAGCAGCTGCGCGTCGTCGATCGGCTCGGCGGCCTGGTGACGCATGTGCTCGATCCTCTCGACACACCCCTCGGCCGCTATCGCGTGCTCTCGGCGCACCTGAGTGGTGACGGCAGCACCGTCGTGGCCACGCTGGGGGACGGCAAGACGCCCGCGCCGACACCGCAACGCACCTACATCGCTCACCTCGACGCCGACCGCGACGGCATGAACGACGCCTGGGAGGCCACATTCGGCCTCGACCCGTCGACTGCGGCAGACGCCTCGCTGGACCCGGACGCCGATGGCCAGACGAGCGCGCAGGAGCATGCCGCAGGCACCCATCCGAACGGCACGCCGGTTCGGCATTTCGCGGAGGGAGCGGACGGCTCGTTCTTCGCGACGAGTGTGGCGCTCTACAACCCGGCCCCGACGAGCGTCACCGCCAACCTGCGTTTCCTGGGGGCGGACGGCGCGGTGGCCGCCACGCCGGTGAGCGTGCCGGCGGAGGCGCCGGCCTTTGTCGACGTCACGCAACTCGGACTGCCCTTCAACGAGTTCGCGTTCGCGGTCGAGAGCCCGGTGCCGCTCGTCGCCGAGCGGACCATGACGTGGGATCGCACGGGACGCTACGGCAGTCACAGCAGCGCCGGCGTCGCCGCACCTGGGATGACGTGGCACTTTGCCGAGGGCGCCACCATGGCCGGCTTCCAGACGTTCTTCCTCCTGCAGAATCCGACCCCGCAGCCTGCGACCGTCACCCTGCACTATCTGCTGGCGACCGGGACGACGGAGATGCGCACGCACGTCGTGCCGGCGCAATCAAGGCTGACGGTCTGGGCCAACCAGGAAGGGGCACCGCTCGATGCCGCGGAGTTCGCAACGACCATAGTCGCCGACCAGCCCATCGTCGCCGAACGCGCGATGTACCGCGACGCGCCCGGCGAGACGTTTGCGGCGGGCAGCGTCGCCGCCGGTGTCGCGCCCCACACGTCGTGGTTCTTCGCCGAGGGCGCGACGGGCGACTACTTCGACACCTACGTCCTGATCGCCAATCCGGGCGACACGCCGGCGACGGTGCACGCGACGTACGTACGCTCTTTCGATCCCTCGGACCCGACTTCCGCCACGCCGATCGTTCGCGCCTACACCGTGCCGGCTCGCAGCCGTCTCACGATCTGGGTGGCCCGTGAAGATCCGGCCCTCGCCTCCACCCAGGTCAGCACGTGGCTGACCGCAGATGTGCCGATCGTCGCCGAGCGTGCGATGTGGTGGCCGGGCCCGACGGCGGCCACCTGGCGGGAGAGCCACGCCGAGAGCGGCGCAACCGAGGGCGGACGGCTGTGGGTCGCCCCGGACCTCCGCGCCGACGCCGACGCGAACGGGTGGGACACCTTCCTGCTGGTTGCGGTCGTCGAGGCCGACGTCGCCACCATCGACATCACCGTCGCGTGCACGGACGCGACACTCCTGCGGGCCCAGCGCAGCCTGAACGCCGGACGTACGACCTTGTGGTTGCGGCACGAGTTCCCACTGATGGTCGGGCGGCAGTGCGCCGCAAGGATCGAGTCGCTCCCCGTGAAGCTCGGCGTCTCGCCCGCGTCACCTCTGGCCCGGACGCTGATCGTCGTGGAGAAGGCGATGTACCGAAGCGGCTGCGCCGCCGGCGGTGCGACACTCGCGACACGACTGCCGGATCCACCTTGACGCGACGAGAGCGCGCCCGCGTCGGACGAGGAGACCCAGCGGCTGCGCGACGAGAGCGCGGGCGACGGCGCAGACACATCCTCGCCGTTGGTACGCCATACTCGCCCCCCGCTCCCCGCTACCCGATACCCGATACCCGATACCCGATATACTTCTGCGCCCGTACGTGTCCGAATCGCTCCTCCCGCCGCCCCATCCCCACGATCTCCCCCGCAGGCCGCCGGCCGAATGGTCGCGCAAGGGGGTGGTCCGTCTCGTGGCGATCGTTGTCGTCGCGGCGTTGCTGCCGTTGCTCTGGCGCCCGGCCATGTCGTACCTGTCGACGCGCGAGGCCGAGCCGAGCTACCTGCCGGCCCTCGAAGCCTCACGGGTGCGGACCGAGTTCAGGCCCGGTCGGATCACCGATCTCCAGCGCGTGCAGCCGTCGTACGTCTTCATCGGCGACTCGATGCTCGGCACGCGCATCGACGCGGCATACCTGGCGAGCCTGATCGGCGACGACGTCATGTTCCTCGATCGCGCGGGCACGGGGTCGGCGTACTGGTACCTGGCGTTCAAGAACCTCCTGATTCCGAGCGGTGTCCGCCCGAAGGTGGTGTTCTTCTTCTTCCGTGACCTGAACATGACCGACCCGCTGTTCCGCCTCACGGGGCCGTTCCGCTGGTCGCTCGACGAGGTCGCCCTCGATGAGGAACCCGCGCTCGATGAGGTGATTGCGGCGTGGACGCGCGGACCGTGGTTCCGCGTGCACAACGCCGTCAATGCCGCCTACGACGTCGACCGCGCGAACGCCTGGGTCGAGCGGCAGCTGTACGACTGGCCGACGCGGCTGTGGACCGACGATGAGCAGGCGCGCCGGGCGTGGCTGGACGACCTCACGTTCGGCATCATGGGGCTCGATCGTCTCCGCCCGATGGAGGCTGCCGACCTCGAGGCAGCGGAGGACGCCGAGGCGGATTTCGATCGCAACATGCCGCGCTCGGTGCTGCCCCTGATCATCGATCTGGCCAAGGAGCACGGCATCACGGTCTGCTTCGTGCGCGGGCAGCGGCGGCCCGTCGGCAACCGGCCGCCGCCGCAATCCCCCCGGATGCAGGAGTACATGCGCGAGTTCCGCGCGTACGTGGAGAGCGAGGGCATGTACTTCCACGACGACACGGGCGACAAGATGCAGACGCTGGCCATGTACGAGGACGGCGATCACATCGCGCGCGAGCACCGCGAGCGTTACACGCGGCAGTTTCGCGTGAACCTGAACCACCTGTTCCGATGACGTTCCACAGCCTGGACTTCGTCGGGTTCTTCCTGATCGTGACGGCCGTCTACTGGAGGCTGTCGCACGGCGCGCAGAACTGGTTCCTGCTCGGCGCGAGTTATCTCTTCTACGGCTGGGTCGAACCGTGGTTCTGCCTCCTGCTCGGCGGCACCACGATCGTCGACTGGTGGGTCGCGCTGAAGATGCGACCGATGGGCCTCGCAGGGACAGCGGCTCAGGGCCCCGTTGGGACAACGGGCCCTACCGATGCGCCGACGAGGGTAGGGCCGGGTGTCCCAGCCGCGCCTCGTGCGCACGACGTGCCGGCTGTCCCAGCCGGGCCTCCTGCGCACGACGTGCCGTCTGTCCCGGTCGCATCCGACCGCGATCGCAGGCGCCGGCGCCACTGGCTGCTGGTCAGCCTCGTGTCGAACCTGGCCGTGCTCGGGTTCTTCAAGTACTACAACTTCTTCGTCGACAGCGTGGCGACCGCACTCGGCACGCTCGGCGTGTCCGTGCCGCTGCCCGTGCTGAGCATCGTGCTGCCGGTCGGCATCTCCTTCTACACGTTCCAGAGCCTCAGCTACACGATCGACGTCTACCGCGGTCGGTTGCCCGCGACCCGGTCGCTGCGGGACTTCGCACTGTTTGTCGCCTTCTTCCCGCAGCTGGTCGCCGGCCCGATCGAACGCGCCGAAGCGCTGCTGCCGCGCGTGCAGCACTCGCGCGTGTTCAACCTCGTGGTCGCGCGCGATGCGCTCGTGCTGATGGCATGGGGCTTCTTCGAGAAGCTGGTGATTGCCGACAACGTCGGCGTACTCGCCAACCGTGTCTTCGCCATGAAGGACCCGGGCTTCGAGATGCTGTGGGCCGGGGTGTTCGCGTTCGGCATCCAGATCTATGCCGACTTCTCGGCGTATACCGACATCGCGCGCGGCACTGCCCGGTGGCTCGGGTTCGACCTGATGAAGAACTTCGACCACCCGTATGTGGCGACGTCGCCGTCCGATTTCTGGCGGCGATGGCACATCTCGCTGTCGTCCTGGTTCCGCGATTACCTGTACATCCCGCTCGGCGGGTCGCGACACGGCCTGCCACGAACGCTGGTGAACGTGATGATCACGTTCGTGGTGTCGGGCCTGTGGCACGGCGCGGCATGGAACTTCGTGATGTGGGGCGCCTACCACGGCGTCCTGCTCGTGATCGAGCGGCTGTGGGGCGCGGTGCGTCACGGCGGGCGTCACGCGGGGCGGCATCGGGAGCGCAGGCAACTGCCGCTGTGGCGGGCGGTCCCGCAATGGGCGGTCATGTTCGTGCTCGTCCATATCGGCTGGCTGATGTTCCGGGAGGGCGACACGGCCATGCTGCTGCGCGACCTCGCGCTGGTGCCAGGCACGGCGCCGCTCGCAGAACGACAGGCCGGGCTCTACCTCTTCCTCGTTGCCTTCACGCTGTCGTTGCCCTTGTGGGCGCACAGTGCCTGGACGGTGTGGCGCGGACGGTCCTACACGGACCGACCTGCGGTGCGCGAGGTCGAGGTGCCGGTGCGCACGGTCGCCTGGCAGGCGCTCGCGGTGGGCGTGATGTTCGCGACGATCCTCGTGCTGCGCAGCCGGACGACCCTCGACTTCATCTACTTCGCGTTCTAGCGTGGTCGTGCCGCGGGGGGCCTCGGGAGCCGACCCTGCCATTGCGCAAGCCCGCGCCTGTGTTCCTGCCTGCACCATGATGTCTGTCGACGACCCGTCTTCCCCGTTCGCTGCCGTCGTGCTCGAGGCGCTCGCCACGCATGGGGTGCGCCCGCGGGCCGACACCTCGGTGGATCTGCTGCGCGACTACGTCAGCGACCTGTACCGCTACGAGATCCGTCAATTGCGCAGGCGACTGCTCACCGGTGGCATCGCGAAGGCGCACTACGCCGATGCGGTACGTGCGCTGCGCCGGCGCTACCTGCTGCTGTCGGTGCCCAAGGATCGCTGGCGGGTGCGATAGAATCTGGGCTTCGTATGGGTGGATGGCACGAGTTCCAAGGGTTGAATGCCGGGTACGTCCTCGAACTCTACGATCGATACCGGCAGGATCCCGCTTCGGTCGACGCGCAGACCCGCGCGTACTTCGAGGAGTGGACGCCCCCCGACATCCCGCCCACGTCGTCGTCCGCAGCGGTCGAGGTCGGTGACCTCCGGGCGGTCGTCGGTGCTGCGAAACTCGCCGAGTCGATCCGACGTTACGGACATCTCGACGCCCAGATCGACCCGCTCGGCTCGCGACCCACGGGCGACCCGGCGCTCCTCCCGGAGACGCACGGCATCACCGAGGACGTGTTGCGCAGCGTGCCGGCAAGCGTGGTGGGCGGCCCGCTGGCGGAGGGACAACCCCATGCCGCCGCCGCGCTCGCAGCGCTCCGCAAGGCATACTCGAGCCGCATCGGTTTCGATTTCGCGCAGGTCTTCGTGCCGGCCGAGCGCGAGTGGCTGCGTCTGGCCATCGAAAGCGGACGCTTCCGGGCGCCGGCTGCCCCGGTCGATGAGGAGGCGCTGCTCGATCGCATCACCGAAGTCGAGATCTTCGAGCGCTTCCTGCACCGCACGTTCCCCGGCAAGACGCGCTTCTCGGTCGAGGGGCTCGACATGCTGGTGCCGATCCTCGACACGGTGATCGACGGCGCCGAGGACGCCGGCCTGCAGCACGTGCTCATCGGCATGGCGCACCGTGGACGCCTCAACGTGCTCGCGCACGTGCTCGGCAAGCCGTACGCGCAGATCCTCGCCGAGTACAAGGATCCGGCGCTGACGCGCACAGGCTACCGCATCGACCTCGGCTGGACCGGCGACGTGAAGTACCACGCCGGCGCGCTGCGCAAGGTCGGCAGCAACCTGCAGGTGTCGATGGCGCCCAACCCGAGCCATCTCGAGTTCGTCAATCCGGTGATCCAGGGCATGGCGCGCGCCGCCGGTACCCACGCCGACCAGGCCGGCCGCCCGGTGTTCGATGCCGATCGCACGCTGCCGATCCTGATCCACGGCGATGCGGCCTTTCCCGGCCAGGGCATCGTCGCCGAGACGCTGAACCTTTCGCGGCTCGACGGCTACACGACCGGCGGCACCATCCACATCATCGCCAACAACCAGCTCGGGTTCACGGCCGTACCCGCAGAGTCGTATTCGACCTCTTACGCGAGCGGGCTGGCCCGCGGCTTCAAGATCCCGATCGTTCACGTCAATGCCGACGACCCGCTGGCCTGCATCGAGGCGGCGCGCATGGCCTGGGCCTACCGGGCGCGGTTCCAGCGCGACTTCCTGATCGACCTGGTCGGCTACCGCCGCTACGGCCACAACGAAGGCGACGAGCCGGCCTTCACGCAGCCGCTGATGTACCAACGGATTGCCGCGCACCCGACCGTGCGTGAGCAGTTCGCGGCCTACGTCGAGCGGGCCACCGGCCGCAGCGACATCGCGCAGCCGATGGTGGACCGGCGGATGAAGGCGCTCGAGCAGGTGTATGCGGAGCTCAAGCCCGAGGAGGCGATCGTCAACCCGATCCCCGAGGAGCCGCCGGCCGGCGCTGCGCGGCAGGTGCGGACCGGCGTCGCCCTCGAGACGCTGCGCGCGTTCAACGAAGCGCTCCTGACGCGTCCCGAAGGTTTCGAGGGGCATCGCAAGCTCGATCGCGGTCGCGAGCGCCGCCGGACGATCTTCGACGCCGCCGACGAGCGCACGGTCGACTGGGCGGCGGCCGAAGAGCTCGCCTACGCGAGCATCCTCGCCGACGGCATTCCGATCCGCCTGACCGGTGAGGACGTCCAGCGCGGCACGTTCAGCCACCGGCACGCCGCGTTCCGCGACGTGCAGACCGGGGCCATCGACATCCCGTTGCAGCGGCTGCCGCAGGCGCGTGCGGCCTTCGAGATCCACAACAGCCCGCTCAGCGAGAACGCGACGATCGGCTTCGAGTATGGCTACAACGTGCAGGCCCCCGAGCGACTGGTGCTCTGGGAGGCGCAGTACGGCGACTTCATCAATGGCGCCCAGGTCATGCTCGACCAGTTCCTGACCTCGGCGCGGGCAAAGTGGGGCCAGACGCCGTCGCTGGTGTTGCTGCTGCCGCACGGCTACGAGGGCCAGGGCCCCGAGCACTCGAGCGCCCGGCCCGAGCGTTTCCTCGCCGCAGCCGCCGACATCAATCTGCGCCTGGCCAACTGCACCACGGCCGCCCAGTTCTTCCACCTGCTGCGGCGCCAGGCACTGCTGCTCACGACCGACCCGCTGCCGCTCATCGTGCTCACGCCGAAGAGCCTGCTGCGGCATCCGCTCGTGGCCTCGGCGCCACGCGAACTCGCCGAAGGGGCGTGGCGACCGGTCATCGACGATGAAGAGGCGCGGGCACGGGCGCGAGAGGTGCGTCGCGTGCTCTTCTGCAGCGGCAAGGTCTACGTCGACCTGGTGTCGGCCGAGCAGCGACAGGCCAGCGGCGACGTCGCCATCTGTCGCATCGAGCAGCTGTACCCCTTCCCGACCGAGGACGTGCAGGCCGTGCTCCGCGGTTACCCGAACGCCGAGGACGTCGTCTGGTTGCAGGAGGAGCCACTCAACATGGGCGCGTGGGACTTCTTCCGCCCCTGCTTCGAGGAGCTGCTCGGCGGCCGCCTCCCGGTGCGCTACGTCGGACGTCCGCGCAGCGCGAGCCCCTCCGAAGGGTCGCTCGCCTGGCACGTCATCAACCAGAAGCTGCTGGTGGCCGAGGCATTCGCCCCCATCGCTCCCGAGCCGCGCCAACAGCGCAGCCGGGTCAAGGCAAAGGCATAGAGAACACACATGGCCGTACAGGTGGTGGTCCCCCAGCTCGGCGAGTCGGTGGTCGAGGCGCGCGTCGCGCGCTGGCTGAAGAAGGAAGGCGACGCCGTTGCCGTTGGCGACCCGCTCGTGGAGCTCGAGACCGAGAAGATCGATCTCGAGGTGAATGCCGATCAGGCGGGCATCCTCGCCAAGATCATCCGCCAGGAGGGCGAAGACGTGAACGTCGGCGAGCCGCTCGGGGTGATCGAACCCGGCG